>JBJFCA010000213.1:0-9444 GCA_051888725.1 Lachnospiraceae bacterium | reverse complement strand
ATATGCGCGAGTGGCTCAGCGGTGGAGCACCTCCTTGCCAAGGAGGGGGTCGCGGGTTCGATTCCCGTCTCGCGCTCTTTTATATGCTTTTTAAGACATCCGGCGGATGTCTTTTTTTGATGCTCGAAGCCTTACAGATAAAAAATGAAGTTGTCCAAAATTATATGTAGGATTAGTGCTATTTTAGCATATAAAAGAAAGGGATTATTCAATTTTATAAGTAAGTCATGCCATGAAATATCCTATAAGATACCCATAAATCACAGTATTATAGGCAATTTTTGCCCAAATGGGGCAGATAAAAGTCGTGTTTAGATGTTTTTATCTGTTGAAGAGGCTGGGGGACAAGTTTCACATCTTTAGGTAGCTTCCTGTTATGATACAAAATGGAGAAGACCGGTCCGATACATAGTTCGATAGCTGGAGAAGACCTAAATAGTCAGAACAAGATAAACTCCATAGGTAAGCAGCAGAAGCACTCCCTGAATTTTGTAGGCCTTTTCTTTGACCAGTAAAGGAATCATGGCAATCAGTGTAACAAGAAAGCAGAAAGGAAAATCTATTTGCAGACTGATGGCCGAAACGGCAAAGGAGCTGCCGGATACAAGAGAGCAGATAGGAAGAATCAGTGCCAGATCAATTAAGTTTGCACCAATGATGTTGCCGGCAGAAAGATGTGCCTGCTTCTTTCGGATGGCAGTCAGTGTTGTAACCAGCTCCGGAAGAGAAGTTCCGATGGCTACCATGGTTACCGCAATTACCCGCTCCGGAACACCGAGAGCTGTGGCAATGTCAGAACCGCCGTTGATCAGGAGGTTGGAACCGATCACAATACCGGCGGCGCCGATTGCGAAAAGCAGAATGTGTTTAAGGATTTCTTTTCCGCTACAATCGGGCTTGTCCTCTGTTACCGGTTTCTGTTTTGCATCGATGATATTCATTGCCGTAAACAGAACAAATAAAAGGAAAAGAGCAATGGTTGCCCATGGACGAACTGTTCCACCAAGACTTCCAAGCCAGAGAATACCGGCCGTTCCGATCAGAATCAGACACTGTTTCAGGTATTCTTTACGTGGCGTTACCACCGTCAGGAAAATGAAAGCAAGTGCTAAGATGAGGCCGGTATTGGCGGTAACGGAACCGATGGCGTTACCTACTGCCATATCATTTTTTCCCTGTACGCTTGCCATGACAGATACGATCATTTCAGGGAGTGTGGTCGCAATACTTACAATGGTTGCACCAATGATAAAGGGCGGTATATTCGCAGCCCGTGCAATCCAGCTTGCCGCATCAACGAACCAGTCGCCTCCTTTTACTACCAGAACAATCCCAATTGCAAACAAAAGAACAGAAATCCAAATTTCCATAAAAAAACCTCCGTTTTTGTATTTGCAAAAACAGAGGAAACAAAAGACCATCTGCCTTTGCAGATAAGTCTTGTCATTTGATGTAAAACCAGAAGGAAAACCTTCAGGATGTTGGCTTTACCGCGCCAAAGCACTGACTACTCCCTTATTTAAGTGGTATGCTAACATGTCAGACTTTGATTGTCAAGACGTTACTATATGTTTGGAGGATATATTTTGCGCTGTAAGGGTAAAAGTGATATACTGTTTCAAAAAGAGCAAGAAAGAGAAATGGGGAGATAGCGAAATGGAAATACAAATATTATCCCGGGATTATGAAGTCCGAAAATTAACGGAGGACGATATAGAGGCAGTATATAATCTGTGCATGGGCAATCCTCTGTATTATGAATACTGCCCACCACTTATTACAAGAGAACAGATTAAAGAAGATATGCAGGCACTTCCTCCGGGGGTGGCGCCGGAAAGCAAGTATTACATTGGTTTCTTTAAGGGATCCCTCCTGATTGCGGTCATGGATTTGATTGATGGCTATCCGCAAAAGGAAATAGCTTTTATAGGATTTTTTATGATGAACAGGTCTGTTCAGGGGAAGGGAATCGGAACATCTATAATAGACCGGGCATGTGATACATTTGCAAAGAGTGGCTATCATTCGGTTCGGTTGGCCTGGGTGAAGGGAAATCCGCAATCAGAGCACTTCTGGTTGAAAAACCAATTTAAAATATTGAAAGAAACAAAAAGCACGGTCGCACAAGAGGTCATTCTGGCAGAACGTGTGCTACAATAAACAGGCTGTGTGAGGTTTCACAGGGAGGAAAAAATCCTTCCAAAATCTGCGAAATGATCAAAGAAAGATCGAAAAATAAATAAATAAAGAGACATTCGGGAAAGGATGCATGGATTCTATGAAAATTGCACTGGTTTCTGATACTCACGGAATCTGCCGCGAGGAATTGCTGGAGCAAATTAAAAAGTGTGACTATCTGATTCACGTGGGGGATTTTGACAGGGAGAGCTGTTATCAAAAACTGCAGGAAACCGGTATTCCCATGTATGCGGTGAGAGGTAACAGTGACCGGGGAGAATGGGCAGCGTATCTGCATGCCTTTTTAGCGGTGCCAATCGGAGGCAAAATGTTTTATCTGGTTCATAACCAGATGGATCTGCCACTGGATTTATCAGATGCGGATTTTGTTATTTATGGGCATACACATGTGTTTTCACATTATGAAAGGCATGGTAAGGTATATATCAATCCGGGCACGGCAGGGCAGGACCGCGGGGATGGAAAGAGTATGGCAGTTCTTACCCTGAAAGAGGACGGATATAAGCTGGAGAGGATTTACTTATAACAGCATCAGGCCGTTTTCCTTCGCCAAACAAAATAATATAAAAATCCTACGATATCTGCCATAAACCAGCCAATGGGAATGGCAACCCAGATACCGGTTTCACCGTAGGGAGCGGAAAGCAGGTAAGCGAGGATGACACGAAGACCCAGAGAGATAACCGTCAGGATAAAGGACATGGCGGGACGGTTGACAGCCCTGTAAAATCCATAGAGCAGAAACAGACAACCGATTCCTATATAAAAGGCACCTTCTATGCGTAAATACCGGATACCTGCCGCAAGTACTGCGGTTTCCTGTGCTTTTACAAAAATGCGCATGAGAGGATGTGCAAAGGTGCAGACCAACAGTGAGATGATACCGGAGAAGAGGGTGCTTAACAGAACGGCTTTCTGAAAGCCCTGACGCAGTCGCTTTGTCTTGCCGGCACCGAAATTCTGCGCTGCAAATGTAGAGAAAGCATTGCCGAAGTCCTGCACGGGAAGGTAGGCAAAGGTGTCGATTTTAACCCCTGCCGCAAAGGCCGCCATAGTGACAGGACCAAAGCTGTCTACCAGACGCTGTACAAGAAGAATACCGAAGTTCATGGTTGACTGCTGCAGACAGGTCATGCCGGAAAGACTGCAAATCTCCCGGATGATGCATGGATTCCAATGAAATCCGGATGCAGAGAAGGTTTGGGAAAGCAGTTCATGGTGACGAAGATATGTATAGAGCAGCAGACCGATACCGGCTACGTATTGGGAAATTACGGTTGCTGCGGCTGCACCGGCTATACCGAAGGGCAGCACCATGACAAACAGAAGATCCAGACCAATATTGAGTACGGCTGAAATGCCAAGGAACCACAGAGGAGCCACAGAGTTACCGACTGCACGTAAAAGGCACGAGAAAAAATTATATAAAAAGGTTGCAACGAGACCACCGAAAATAATCATCAGATATTCCCGCATAGGTGCATAGAGCGAATCCGGTATATTGAGAAAATGCAGGATAGGGTCGATCAGGAGATAAACGAGTGTATTGATCAGTATCGTCACAGAAAGAATCAGGAAAAAAGCATGTGCCACGGCACTTTGCAGGGAAGCCGTATCTTTTTTCCCAAAGTACATGGAGAACAAAGCTCCGGACCCTAAGGAAAGACCTAAAAAAACAGAGGTTAAAAAAGTCATGAGACTGTAGGCAGAACCGACAGCAGCCAAAGCATCTCTGCCAAGAACCTGCCCCACGATAAAGGTATCTGCAATGTTATAGAATTGCTGCAGCAGATTGCCTGCGATCATTGGCAGGGCAAAAATCAGCAGATTCCCGGTAATGTTTCCTTTTGTCATATCATGATACATAATAGCCCCTCTTTCTTATACATGCGCAAGCATTATAGAATAAGAAACAGAAAAAAGCAACCTGTGCAAACAGAGTTCTTGACAGATTGTGCGGTGTATTATACTGTTAAGGCAATATGAATGTATAAAGACAATACGGATAGAAAGGCTTGGGAATCAGAATGGGCAAAGGTATCAGAATCGGAATTGATATCGGCAGCAGTACAACGAAAATTGTTGCTTTTGAACAGAAAAAGATGCTTGCACCGATGGTTGTGCGTGCAGACAGTCAGGTGGCATCCCTGTATGGAGCATTTGGCAGATATCTGTATGAGAACAGTTTAGAGCTTTCTGACGTGGATGGTGTATATATTACCGGCGTGGGCAGCAAGTATGTGGATAAGCCGGTTTACGGATGCCCCACCTACAGGGTGGACGAATTTGAAGCCACCGGAACGGGCGGTTATTATCTTACGGATAAAAAAGAAGTTATTGTTGTCAGTATGGGAACCGGCAGCTTTTTTGTAAAGGTAACGGAAACGGAAATGAAGCACCTGGGCGGTGTGGGTCTGGGCGGCGGTACGATCTGCGGACTTTCTGCGATTACCCTGAATACATCTGATATTCACGAGATTGCTGCCATGTCACGAAAGGGAGATGTGGCAAAGATTGATTTACGGGTTGGTGATTTGTCCAGAGAAAAGCTTCCGGGACTGAATTTGGATGTCACGGCATCCAACTTTGGTAAAGCAGATGCCCAGTCAAAGCCGGAGGATGTGGCAGCCGGTATTGTACATATGGTGATTGAAAATATTTGTCAGACTGCCATTTTAGCATCTGTGAATACGGGAATTAAGGAATATATTCTGATTGGCGGGCTGACGAAGTTCTTTGAATGCCACCAGATTATAGCAGCCTTTAAGAATTTGTGGGATGTGGAAATTACCATCCCGGAATACTCCGATTATGCCACAGCCATCGGAGCCGTAATTGCGGGAAATGAGGCACAGGAGATTAAATAAAAGCGGGGGTATCTATGAAGATAAAAAAGAAAGGCAGAATACTTGCCTTTTTGCTTACCGGTGTATTGCTTGGCGGGTGCGGCACGGATCCTACAGCGGGAATCCCGTATCAGATCTGGGAGCCCCTTGCCTCAGAGACGGAAACGGATCAGACCTATGGGGCAGATGAATCAGACGGGGAAGAACCGGGAACAGAGGAAACCGTGGAATCGGTCGAACAGAGTGACATAGAGGATGCGGACAGAACCGTGACCATTACGATTTCTGCTGCAGGGGATGTGACGCTGGGCAACCACCAGAATCAGGATTACGGCTACTCTTTCAGACAGAAGTATGATGAAGAGGGAGACAGCTACTTTTTCAAAAACGTTAAGGACATTTTTGAAAAGGACGATATGACCATTGTTAATTTTGAAGGGGTACTTACTTTTGCGGAGGAAAGAAGAGAAACCACTTACAATATGAAGGGGGATCCTTCTTATATCAACATCCTGAAAGAAGGCAGCGTGGAGGCAGCAGGCTTTGCCAACAATCACAGACTGGATTATCTGAAACAGGGAAGTGATGATACAGTAGCCTGTTTTGAGGACGCAGGAATCGTTTATGCGTATGACCATGTCACCGGAATTTTCGAGACGCAGGGAATAAAGATCGGTCTTATTGCCGTGGATGAAGTGGAACAGGGCTCGGCGGTGGAAAGATACATACAGGATGGTATCCCTTCTCTTCGGGAACAGGGAGCAGATCTGGTAATTGTTTATTGCCACTGGGGCATTGAGCGGGAAAACACACCGGAAGATTATCAGAAGGTTTTGGGACATAAATGTGTGGACTGGGGCGCAGACTTAGTTCTTGGCAGTCATCCCCATGTATTACAGGGAATAGAAGTATATCAGGGAAGGTTTATTGTCTATAGTCTGGCAAATTTCTGCTTCGGCGGGAACAGGAGCCCACAGGATAAGGATACCATGATCTTTCAGCAGCAATTCACTTTTGTGGACGGTGTCAAACAGGAGGATACGGTAGGACGTGTGATTCCCTGTTCGGCCAGTTCGGTTTCTTCGTTGAATGATTTTTGCCCGACACCGGCAGAGGGAGAAGAGTGCAGCCGGATCTTAAACAGGATTCAGGAATACAGTACACCGTTCGGTACCACTTTTGATACAGACGGAAATTATGTGGCACCGTAGATGTGCTTTGCAGCAACGTTGCAGAGAAGTAAACAGATAAAAGAAGGGAAAAGAAAAATATGGAATTTAACAGCAGAGAAGCATTACTTGAAAAATTTTCACAGATATTTGGGGATTCCGCTGATGCAGGCGTCTATTTTGCACCCGGACGTGTGAATCTGATCGGCGAGCATACGGATTATAACGGAGGGCACGTTTTCCCCTGCGCCCTGACAATCGGCACCTATGGTGTGGCAAGGAAGAGAACGGACAGAAAGCTCAGGTTTTATTCCCTGAACTTTGAGTCCCTTGGCATAATCGAATCCTCCCTGGATGATTTAAAACCTTGTAAAGAGGCAGACTGGACCAATTATCCGAAGGGCGTTATGTGGGCCTTTGAAGAAAAAGGGATGAAACTTCCCTGCGGTATGGATCTTTTGCTGTACGGCAATATTCCAAACGGTTCCGGCCTTTCTTCTTCCGCCTCCGTGGAGGTGCTGACCGGTTTCATTCTGCGTTGCTTATTCGGATTTGAAGTAAGTAATCAGGAGCTGGCACTCATCGGCCAGTTTTCCGAAAATAAGTTCAATGGGGTAAACTGCGGTATCATGGATCAGTTTGCCATTGCCATGGGGAAAAAGGGGCACGCAATCTTTCTTGACACGGCAAATCTGTCCTATGAATATGCACCGGTTGCCTTGAAGGATGCGCGTATTGTCATTGCCTGCTCCAATAAAAAGCGTGGGCTGGGAGATTCCAAATACAATGAAAGACGCAGTGAATGTGAAGAAGCGCTTGCGGATATTAAGAAGCATATGGAAATAGCGACACTGGGAGACCTCACGGAAGAGGAGTTTGAAAATGCGAAGAAATATATTACCCGGGATGTCTGCAGAAAGCGTGCAAAACATGCGGTGTATGAGAATCAGCGTACCATGAAGGCTGTTGCAGCGCTGAAAGAGAATGATATTGCAAAGTTTGGAGAGCTGATGAATGCATCCCATGATTCTCTGCGGGATGATTATGAAGTAACGGGCGTGGAACTGGATACGCTGGTAGAAGAAGCCAGAAAGATAAAGGGTGTTATCGGCTCCCGTATGACAGGTGCCGGTTTCGGTGGCTGCACGGTCAGCATTGTAGAAAATGCTGCCATAGAGACATTTAAGGAAGAAGTGGGTAAGGCCTATGCGGAAAAAATCGGTTATGCGGCTGATTTTTATGTAGTAGAGATCGGGGACGGCCCCATGGAGGTAGCAAAGTGATACAGGAGTCAATCAAAAGACTGGTACAGTACGGACTGAATACGAATCTTATAGAACCGGAAGACGCAGTTTACACCATCAACAGACTGCTGGAGCTGTTTGCCCTGGATGACATGGAGGAAGATGCCGATTGCCCCAAAGCAGCGGATCAGAGTACGCCGGCAAAGACGTTGCCGGTGGCCAACAAGGATGCGCTGCCGGAAATTCTTGCTAATATGCTTGCTTACGCAGCACAAAAGGAACTCCTGCAGGATGACAGTATCGTTTACAGGGATTTATTTGACACGAAGATCATGGGGCTTCTGGTTCCCAGACCCAGTGAAGTGATCCGTAAATTCTATACCTTATACCGGGAAGAATCCCCACAGGCTGCTACCGCATATTTTTATGAGTTAAGCAAAAATTCCAATTATATCCGCAGGGATCGCATTGCAAGGGATGAAAAATGGGTAGTGGAAACGGAATACGGCGACCTTGACATTACCATCAATCTGTCCAAGCCGGAGAAGGATCCCAAGGCCATTGCAGCTGCGAAAAATGCACCTCAGTCAGGATATCCCAAGTGCCTTCTTTGTAGGGAAAATGAAGGGTATGCCGGCAGGGTCAATCATCCCGCAAGGCAGAATCACCGGATCATTCCGGTTACCATTAACGGTTCTTCCTGGGGATTCCAGTATTCTCCTTATGTGTATTACAATGAGCACTGCATTGTTTTTAACGGTGAGCATGTACCCATGAAAATTGAACGGGCTACCTTTTGCAAGCTGTTTGATTTTGTAAAGCAGTTTCCCCATTACTTTGTAGGTTCCAATGCGGATCTGCCCATCGTGGGCGGTTCCATTTTAAGCCACGACCATTTTCAGGGCGGACACTACACCTTTGCCATGGAAAAGGCAGCAGTGGAAGAAACTTTTCAGGTGGCAGGCTTTGAGGATGTACAGGCAGGCATTGTGAAATGGCCGATGTCAGTAATCCGATTAAGTGGAAAAGATACGGACAGGATTATTGCCCTGGCAGATAAAATTCTTCATCACTGGAGAACTTACACAGATGAAGCTGCCTTTATCTTTGCAGAAACGGATAGGGAACCGCACAATACCATAACCCCCATTGCCAGAAAGCGCGGGGAAAATTTTGAACTGGATCTGGTGCTTCGAAACAATATCACAACAAAGGAGCATCCGCTGGGGGTATATCATCCGCATGCAAAGCTCCACCATATTAAGAAAGAAAACATAGGTCTGATCGAGGTCATGGGTCTGGCGGTACTGCCGGCAAGACTGAAAACCGAACTTGCGGCGCTGAAAAAAGCAATACTTGCGGGAGAAGACCTCAGGGCATCGGAAATTCTCGCACCCCATGCAGACTGGGCAGAGGAATTTCTGCCGAAATACACGGTCACAGAGGATAATATAGATGATATTCTGAAAAAAGAAGTAGGACTTGTGTTTGCACAGGTACTTACGGATGCAGGTGTTTATAAGCGTACACCGGAAGGAAAAACTGCCTTCAGAAGGTTTCTTGCAAATCTGCAGGAAGAAATAAGGTGACGTTTGTAACACTGTAAAACATGTAAATATTATAAAAAAGATATAATTTTAAACAAGAGTCCGAAACGCATTAGAAATTTTATTTCATTGGAACTGGAAATAGGGACAATTGATTCTTGGCAATAATTAGTAAACAGATAATTTTTCGACATATATCTTTTTATATGTCCGTTTACCCCTCATTTAACATATAAAAGCAAAAAAACAATTTATTTTATCCGTTCCTTTCGTTCGCTGCTTACAGATAAAACTTCTGTAAGTCAGCTGTTTATATGCAAAAATGGGCAATTGGGTGCTGATAAAATTCCTTTGCGTGATATTTTATCTGTTTCAAGCGGAGACAAGGTGGCAAAATCGGTCAAATAATCGCCCGGGAAACGGAGGCAATCGTGGAAGG
>JBJFCA010000212.1:0-9530 GCA_051888725.1 Lachnospiraceae bacterium | reverse complement strand
ATATGTACACGCTCAGTCTGAAGAGTCACACCAGAAAGGAAAGACTAAGGGAACTTGCGGTCATGGCTGCGGGACTTCTGGGATTTGTGTCAGTGCTTATGATCGGCTCTGCTGCAGGTACGGAATATGAAGAATCCTATACAGGCTTTTACGATCCTGAGGGAACCATCCGTGAGTATGGTGTGATTCCTTCCATTACAAGGGATCTGTTTGCAGGGGCTTTTAACGGTCAGGATTCTCTGGATACCTGGGTGGATTTCCCGGAGGAGGAAGAAGTGGATGTGCCAAAGGAGACGACACAACCGGAAACCGTGTCGGAGGGTGATGCATTGACGCAGACGCCTCCGGAGGAGGAAAAGCCGGATACTTCTCCCCATGTGCTTCCGGTTGACTTCAAAAGCCTTACGGAAAATGCAGATTCCGATACCGTGAAAAAACTGGCGGAATACATGCAGAGCATGACACCTACGAAGAAAAACGAATATACAGGTATGTTTGAGGGGTATAATCTGATTTATCTTACGGCGGAAGGGTTTTCTGCTTATGCGGTAGATGAAGAACTGACCCCGACTTTATACAAGCTGACGCATTCCGGTTTTGTGGTAGAGGATTATTATGTGCCGCTGTGGCAGACCTCTACAAGTGACGGAGAGTATGTGAACCTGACAGGTCTGATTCCCGACCAGCAGTTTTCCATGAAGAGAAGTGCTAAGGATGATATGGCATTTTCCATTGCGGCTTATTTTGCGTCAGAGGGTGTGAACAGTTATGCTTACCATAACAATTCCCTTTCCTATTATGACAGGAATCTTTCCCATCCCAATATGGGTTATAATTTTAAGGCAAGTAAGTTAGGCGATCTGGATGAAAAAGTCTATGGCGGACAGGTATTTGAGATGGAACATTCCAATTACTGGCCTGCATCTGACCTGGATATGATGAAAGCCACCATTCCGGAATATATTCAGAACGACAGGTTTCATGTGTATTACCTGACGGTATCCGGTCATATGAATTACAATTTTACCGGCAATAAAATGTCCTCCCTGCATAAGGATGCAGTGGCTTCTCTTCCCTATTCCGAAGAAGGCAGGGCCTATATTGCCTGCAATATGGAGCTGGATGCGGCACTGGAGTATTTAATCGAACAGCTGGATGCAGCAGGAAAATTAGAGAATACCGTGATTTGTCTTTCTGCAGACCACTATCCGTACGGCATGCAGATTGAAAATCTGGAGGAACTGGCAGGACAGCCGTTAGACGGTACGCTGGATATTTACCGTAACAGTCTGATTTTGTGGAACAGTGAAATGGAAACGGTGGAGGTGCAGAAACCGGCAAGTTCACTGGATCTTCTGCCCACACTCCTAAATCTGTTTGGATTTGACTATGATTCGAGGCTGTATGCGGGTAAGGACTTTTTATCAGACAGTCCCTCTCTTGTGGTATTTTCCGACAGAAGTTTTATCACGGATAAGGTTTCTTATAATAAAAAGAAAAAAGAGGTAACCTGGAGGGACGGTGTAGAACCGGATGATGAGTATCTGGAGGCTGTAAAGAGTCAGGTAAAGGGATTGTATAATTATTCTGCGGGAATTTTAAATAACAATTTCTACAAATATGTGGAAGAGGCTTTGCCGGAAGAGTATCATTCCAAGATCGATCCTGACTGGATTGCCCCGCATCCGAAAAAAGAAGAGGAGCCTGCAGATTCTTAAATAAATGCAAAATGAAAGCCTGTGGGCTATATACGCTCACAGGCAATTTCTTTCTTCAGAAGATATTTTTCCAGGGCAGCATCCCAGAGTCGTTCCGGCTCTTTGTCTGCCACAAAGGTAGTATAAGCGGTGCCGGTATACAGGACCGCCTTTTCGCCATTGAAACGCAGGGTCAGCACAAAAGCACGGATCAGTGAGGGATCCACGGAGGCATTCCCGTTTTGCAGGATGGACGCTACATGTCTGGGCATCAGGTGAAATACAAATTGAAAATGCAGAGGCACTTTGTTTCCTTTGATCAATTGAAAACAGGTACTTTTGATATCCTTCCAGGGAATAAATTCATATTCGCATGGGGAAAATTCTTTTTGGGCATGGCCGTCAATGGTATAAGTAACGGCAGTAGTGATACTTGCTTCTTCCAGCAGAAAGGTATCAAATACATTTCCTGAGAGTAAGTCATTCATAAAATTTTTCAAACCGGTAATCTGTAGTGCGATCATCTGACCTGTCCCTTTCCGATTAGGTGTGAGAAACTGTTATTAGTATAGTGGCAGAATACAAATGTGTCAAATGCCACTTTACAGACAAGAGGAAATATGCTACCATATTATGTGGTATTAAAAACTACTTAAAAAAGTATTTGAAACAAAATAAACCAATTATGAGGAGCAAGGGTACTAAAATGAAGTATCAGTATAAGATTGTGGTAGACAGCTGCTGCGAATTGCCGGCTGAATTGTGTCATGATGAGCGGTTTGAGAGAGTACCGCTGGAAATTGAAATCGGTGATTACAGAATTGCGGATGACGAAAACTTTGACCAGAAGGACTTTTTAAGGAGAGTGGCCGAGTACCCCAAGTGCCCCAAATCCTCCTGCCCTTCTCCGGAGCGGTATCTGAAGGCATATGAGACGGAAGCACAGAGAGTCTATGTCGTAACACTGTCCTCCAAATTAAGCGGCAGTTACAACAGTGCGGTGCTGGGAAAAAATCTCTATGAAGAGCAGTACGGAGAAAAGGAGATTCTGATTGTGGATTCTCATTCTGCAAGCTGCGGGGAAACGCAGATTGCCCTTAAGCTGATGGAACTGGAAGAGCAGGGACTTGCCTTTTCGGAAATCAGTAAAAAGATCCGGAGATTTCGCAATGAAATGAATACTTATTTTGTGCTGGACAATCTGGAGACCTTACGAAAGAACGGAAGACTGACGGGAATCAAAGCCATTGTGGCTTCCACCCTGAATATTAAGCCGGTAATGGGAGCAGACGAGGGCACGATTATTCAGAAAGGACAGTGTATCGGTATCAAGAAGGCTCTTACAAAAATGGTGGATTTTCTGGCTGAAGAGCTGAAGGATGCAGAACAGAAAAGAATTATTATCAGTCACTGCAATGCACCGGAGCGTGCCAATATGGTTATGCAGCTGATAAAGCTAAAGACCGGCTGTTCCAGAATCATGATTCAGGATACGGCAGGCATCAGCAGTATGTATGCCAATGACGGCGGTGTTATTGTTGCGGTTTAGATGTGAATACTTTCCTGGCGTACGCATAGGATGCACCGTAAGCACGAAATGATCTGCCGTCACACATGGTGACGTGAAAAGGACGTACATCGGACAGATAGCGGCTGTTTAAGACGACCTTGCTGCTTACGGCAAAGAAAACAGAATAGGATTCCAGTTCGCTAAAAAGACTGAGTGAGGAGGCATTATGTAACACTGTATCCCCGTTTTTCAGGGTTACATAAATATGGCTTCCTTTTTTTTCGACATACAGGATATCCTGTTCATAGACATAATGTGTGCCGCCTTCTTCCCTGAGTTCTATCGGGGTTTCCCGCTTACTGCTTAAGGTGATGAGACGATCCAGAAGGTCAGACAATTCCTGCACCTTTACCGGTTTTTCCATGGTGAGGACAGTAAGGGGGAGTTCTTTACAGGCAGCTTCTTTCCTTTGCTTTTCTTCCTCTGAGGTATAGAAGAGCACCACGGGAGAGGTACAGCCTGCTTTGACAAGAGCTGTCAGGATGTCAAGATCCGAGGTATCCGGCGTGCTTTCCATGTCCAGAAAAAACGCATCATACTGCATGGGATTATTAAGCAGGCTGTCCGGATGTCCGAATGAGTCCACATAAAGATTGCCGGTAGTGGAAATGCGCTTATCGGATTCTCTTGCAAGGAGTCTTTCCAGCTGTTTTCTGTCGGCTACATTATCGTTGCAGATGGCAATATGCATGATACCCCTCCATTCCTTCCGGTGGAGCCGGAAGCACTGTTATATGGTAAGAAACTGAACCGGTGCCCGCAGCAGCAGAAAAAGAAGGATGAGCTGGATAATCAGAATCGCAGGCATACCGTATACAAATTGCAAATGTCTGGTTTTGTGGCGGAAAGTGTACATTCCAAGGATGGAACCGATACTGCCGCCAATGATGGCAACCATAAAGAGGGTGGCTTCCGGAATCCGGAAGGCACCCTTTATTGCTTTTTTCTTGTCAATGCCCATCAGGGCAAAGCCCAGCAGATTTACAAATACAAAATACGCGGTAATAATCAGAATTACTTTCATAATCGCATTTACTTATTATTTTTCTCAACTTCCAGTTTTTTCATGGCACGAACCTTTAAGGACAGACCAAACAGATTGATGAAGCCCTCTGCGTCATGATGGTCATAGAGGTCGCCGGTCTTAAAGGAAGCTAAAGATTCGTTGTACAGGGAATAAGGAGAAGTCGTTCCGGCCTTGATAATGTTGCCCTTGTAGAGCTTGAATTTTACTTCACCGGTCACGGATTCCTGGGTTACCTCGATGAAAGCCTGCATTGCTTCGCGAAGCGGGGTAAACCATTTTCCTTCGTATACAAGGCTTGCAAAACGGCTGCCGATCTCTTTCTTCATGGCATAGGTATCACGGTCTAAGATCAGCTCTTCCAGCTGCTGATGTGCCTCCATTAAGATCGTACCGCCCGGTGTTTCGTATACACCGCGGGACTTCATGCCGACTACACGGTTCTCTACAATGTCGATGATACCGATTCCGTGTTTGCCGCCCAGTCTGTTCAGCTCTCTTACGATATCGGAGTATTTCATCTTCTTGCCGTTTACGGAAGTAGGAATACCTTTTTCAAAGGTCATGGTCACATATTCGGCCTGATCCGGTGCTTTTTCCGGTGTGGTACCCAGTACCAGCAGATGATCATAGTTGGGCTCGTTGGCAGGATCCTCAAGTTCCAGACCTTCATGGCTGATATGCCAGATGTTGCGGTCACGGCTGTAGGAAGAATCTGTGGAAAAAGGAAGGTGGATGCCGTGTGCTTCGCAGTATGCAATTTCAGATTCACGGGAGTCCATTTTCCATTTGTCATTTCTCCAGGGAGCAATGATCTTGATATCGGGAGCCAGTGCCTTGATACCCAGCTCAAAACGGATCTGGTCATTTCCTTTGCCGGTTGCACCGTGGCAGATGGCAACGGCATTTTCTTTTCTGGCGATTTCCACAAGCTTTTTGGCAATTAAGGGTCTTGCCATGGATGTACCGAGTAAGTACTTATTTTCATAAACGGCATGTGCCTGAACACAGGGTGCAATGTATTCTTCACAGAATTCATCAATAACATCCAGAATGTATAATTTTGCAGCACCGCAGGACTTTGCACGCTCTTCAAGACCGTTTAATTCTTCCTCCTGACCGCAGTCAATACAGACACAGACTACATCATAATCGTAGGTTTCTTTTAACCAGGGAATAATGGCAGTGGTATCCAGTCCGCCTGAATATGCCAGAATTACTTTTTCCTTCATCTTTTTATGCCTCCTAAGTGGTTTCATTTTTGAACTTGCCCTTACTATACAACAAGTTTTCCTTGATTGCAAGCACAAAAATGCATATAATATAGAAAATCCCTGCATAAAATACAGGAAAACATGCATAAAAATAAATTTATAAGGAAAATACTTGCATAAAAATACAATGGTGCTATAATGAATGTGCTGTGGTATAATGGATGCGGAAAAGAGAGGAGCGAAACATGATTTCCATAAGAGCAATGCAGATAGAAGATTATGACGGGGTACATAAGCTCTGGATGAGTATTAAGGGATTTGCCATCAGAAGCATAGACGATTCCCGGGAAGGCGTGGCACGCTTCTTAAAGAGAAATCCGGCCACCAGCGTTGTGGCAGAGGAAGACGGGCAGATCGTAGGCGCCATTCTCTGTGGGCACGACGGCAGAAGAGGCTGCCTGTATCATGTCTGTGTGAGAGAGGATAAGAGGATGCAGGGCATCGGGAAAGCCATGGTGGTTTACTGCATGGAGCAGTTAAAGAAGGAACAGATCAGTAAGGTTTCCCTGATTGCCTTCACGGAAAATGATATCGGCAATGCATTCTGGAAATGCATCGGCTGGACAAAACGCAATGACTTAAATTATTATGACTTCGTATTAAATACGGAAAATATTGTTGCATTTAACCGGTAAATCGAAAAATGACCGGATAAAGTTAGAAAGCGAGGAAGAAAGATGAAGAAAATACAGGGAGGCGTGACGGCTGCAAAGGGGTTTGCCGCAGCGGGCGCCGAGGCAGGCATTAAATATCAGAACAGGATGGATATGGCACTTATATATAGTAAAGTACCATGTGTATGTGCGGGTACCTTTACCAGCAATGTGGTGAAGGCTGCTCCCGTGCTTTGGGATAAGAAGATAGTGGAGTCTTATGATACGGCGCAGGCAGTGGTGGTAAACTCCGGTATTGCCAACGCCTGTACGGGCAGTCAGGGTCTTTCTGTCTGTGAGGCGGAAGCAGCCTGTGCCGGAAAGCTTCTGGGGATTTCAAAGGAAGCAGTCTTTGTGGCTTCTACCGGGGTCATCGGTATGCAGATTCCGGAAGAAAAGATCTGTGCCGGCATTGAAAAACTGGTCACCTTAAAGGAAGAAACCCTGCAGGCCGGCAACGATGCTGCAAGAGCCATTATGACCACGGATACCATTTCTAAGGAAGTGGCTGTGGAAATTGAACTTTCCGGTAAGAAGGTCACCATTGGCGGCATGTGTAAAGGCTCCGGCATGATTCATCCCAATATGTGCACCATGCTCGGCTTTGTGACTACGGATGCTTCTATCAGTAAAGAGTTTCTTACGAAAGCAGTAAAAGCAGACGTGGTGGATTCCTTTAATATGATTTCCGTGGACGGAGATACCTCCACGAACGATACGCTTTTGGTCATGGCAAACGGTATGGCAGAAAATGACACCATTGTTTCGGAAGGAGAGGATTTCCAAATCTTCTGCGAAGCACTGCATGAGGTCACCACAACCCTTGCCAAAAAGATGGCAGGAGACGGAGAAGGTGCTACCGCACTGTTTGAAACGAAGGTCATTCATGCGGATACCAAAGAACACGCCAGAATACTGGCAAAGTCCGTCATCTGTTCTTCCCTTACGAAAGCCGCCATTTTCGGACATGATGCGAACTGGGGCAGAATCCTGTGTGCCCTGGGCTATTCCGGTGTCACCTTTGACCCCGAAAACGTAGATCTTTATTTTGAAGGGGAAGGCAAAAGGATTGCCATTTTTCAGAATGGCGTAGCCTGTGATTACAGTGAGGAGGAAGCCAGTGCCATTCTTTCCTGCAAGGAAGTGACAGCCCTTGTGGATATGCACATGGGAGAGGAAAGCGCTACTGCCTGGGGCTGTGATTTAAGCTACGATTATGTGAAGATCAATGCAGACTACCGTTCCTGATTCTGCATGCAAAAAGATGTTACGATAAGGAAGAATAAAGGAGATCAGACATGGAAGAGAAAGACATGAAGGAAGTCTTACAGAAAGCAGAAGTGCTCATTGAAGCCCTGCCCTACATACAGAAATTTAACCGCAAGATCATCGTGGTGAAATACGGCGGAAGCGCCATGAGCAACGAAGAACTGCAGAAAAATGTAATAAAAGATGTGACACTTTTAAAGCTGGTTGGCTTCAAGCCCATCATCGTACACGGCGGCGGCAAGGAAATCAGCCGCTGGGTCGGCAAGGTGGGAAAAGAGGCACAGTTTGTAAACGGCCTGCGTGTGACGGATGAGGAAACCATGGAAATCGCAGAGATGGTTTTAAATAAGGTCAACAAGAGCCTGGTTACCATGGTGGAAGAGCTGGGTGTCAAGGCAGTTGGCGTAAGCGGCAAGGACGGCGGTCTCTTAAAGGTCGACAAGAAGTATTCCGACGGCAAAGACATCGGTTTTGTAGGAGAAATCAAGAAGGTGGATCCTACGATACTCTATGATCTGTTAGAAAAGGATTTCCTGCCGATTGTGGCACCCATCGGTCTGGACGATGGGTTTCATACCTACAATATCAATGCGGACGATGCGGCATGCGCCATTGCCAAGGCAGTGGGTGCGGAAAAGCTGGCATTCCTGACGGATATCGAAGGACTTTACAAGGATATCAATGACAAATCCTCTTTTATATCAAGGCTTACGGCATCCCAGGCAGAGGACCTGATTGCCAGCGGCTTAATCGGCGGCGGTATGCTGCCGAAACTTGGAAACTGTACTTCTGCCATTCGAAACGGTGTCAACCGGGTACATATTCTGGACGGCAGGATTCCCCACTGCCTGCTTCTGGAAATCTTTACAAACGGCGGTATCGGTACTGCCATTGTAAAGGATGAGGATATGCAAGGGGCGGTTGATCAGTTACGGTAAATGATTTTGAAAGGAACAGGATTCAAATGGAAAAGATGACAATGCAGGAGTATATGGAAGAAGCGGAACAGGATCTTTTACATACCTACAACCGGTTCCAGATTGTGCTGGATAAAGGGGAAGGTGTATATCTGTATGATTATGACGGCAAAAAATATCTGGATTTTGTGTCCGGTATTGCGGTTTTTGCACTGGGATATCATAACGAAAGTTATAACGAAGCCTTAAAGACGCAGATCGATAAACTGATTCATACCTCCAATTATTATTACAATGTACCGGCTATTGAAGCAGCACGGAAGCTGAAAGACGTTACCGGTATGGACAGGGTATTTTTTACCAATTCCGGAGCGGAAGCCATTGAAGGCGCCATTAAGGCAGCCAGAAAATATGCGTATCTGAAGGACGGCACCACCGATCATGAAATCATTGCCATGGAGCATTCTTTCCACGGCAGAACCATGGGCGCACTTTCCGTTACGGGCAATCCCCATTACAGGGAAGCCTTTGAACCGGGAATCGGAAATATTAAATTTGCCGTTATGAATGACCTTGAAAGTGTGAAAAAGCAATTAAGCGAAAAGACCTGTGCCATTATCCTGGAGACCGTACAGGGAGAAGGCGGCATTCATCCTGCTGATGATACTTTCTTAAAGGAAATCCGTAAAATCTGTGATGAAAAAGATATTCTTCTGATTCTGGATGAAATCCAGTGCGGTATGGGACGTACCGGTTATATGTTTGCCTGGCAGAAGTACGGCGTGAAGCCGGATATCATGACGACAGCCAAGGCCCTGGGCTGTGGTGTGCCTGTGGGTGCTTTTCTCTTAAATGAAAAGACAGCCGCACATTCTCTTGTGGCGGGCGACCATGGTACCACGTACGGAGGCAACCCGTTAGCCTGCTCTGCGGTGAACAAAGTGCTTGATTTATTTACTGAGAACCATATAATAGAACATGTGAGAGAAGTGGCTCCATACCTTGAAAAACGTCTGGATGAACTGAAGGAAAAATATGATTTTATCACGGACAGACGCGGAATGGGACTGATGCAGGGACTGGAATTTGACAGACCGGTAGCACCCTATATAAACAGTGCACTGAA
>JBJFCA010000211.1:0-9550 GCA_051888725.1 Lachnospiraceae bacterium | reverse complement strand
AAACATTTCTTCAAATTCCTTCTGCCAAACCGTATCCTCTCCGTACCGGTAGCCCTCCGACTGCTGCCTTTTGGCATACAGCTCCACCAGATCTTTGGCAACCGTTTCCACGGCAGTGCGGACCTTTGTCTTGGTCTTTACCCATTCCTGACTGCCAAGTTTGTTAAGCTTCGGCTTTTTGGCATCCGCAGAAGCGTATTTCTGAATCACATCCAGACCGGTTGCCAGAATATAAAGATTACCCCCGTCCCGGTACTCGATTTTCAGGTAGTCTTTTACCACCTTATCTACTTCCACCTTCTCAATGCCACGGTAGATACCCAGTCCGTGGCTCTCATGCACCACATAGTCTCCTACCTTCAGTTCGGAAAAATCCTTGATCTTCTGCCCTTCAAACGAATGCTTTTTCCGTTTCTTTTTCTCTCCGCTTCCAAAAATATCACTTTCGGAAATCACTACAAATTTAAGAAGCGGATAGGAAAACCCTTTGCCCGCATGTCCATAGGCGGTCAGAATCTCGCCGGGCTGTACCTCCCGCTCGGGACGATCGGAAAAAACTGCCGTAAGTCCCTCATCCCGCAGATCCTGTGCCAGTCTTTCCGCTCTGGTTCTGGAACCGGAAAGCAGAAGTACACGGTAATTCTCCTTTTTATACTGCTTTAAATCCTTGACCAGCATTTCAAAGCTGTTTTGATAAGAGGTGACACTCTGTGCCGGAATACAGTAAGATTTCTCCGGCTTTAAGATGGCATTTTTCATGGCAAGAGATGACAGTGTGACATAAGGCGCTTTTGCAATAGCGGCAGCCACACTTTCCCATCCGTACAGCACATTCATCTGCCCCGGCAGAATATAGCCCTTTTGTGCCCTGTGGCTCATGCTTTCCCTAAACTCCAGTTCCACAGCTTCCGCGTGTTCCCGCACACGGGCAGGCTCATCCATAAAAAGGCAGTGCTTTTCGGGCAGAAGACCAATGAGCCCCCGGATTTCATCATCCGCATAAAAATAACGGATATAACCTTCCAGCACGGAAAGGTCTCCAAATTCCAGCACCTGCTCTGTCAGTTCCTTCATCTGCACCTCAATGCGGTGTGCCTCTTCCGACTGCATGTGCTCCCGGAAAACTTTTATCTGCTTTTCGGCATCCTTTTCAATCCTTCTGATACCGGTTTTCACTCTCTCATCCGTCAGGACGAACTCTGCTGCCGGATAAATCCGGATACTGGAAAGCTGCTCCACGGAACGCTGACTTAAGATATCAAAGCTCCTCACCGAGTCAACCTCATCTCCCCACAATTCTATCCGGTAAGGATTTTCCTCGGTCAGATCAAATACATCCAGAATGCCGCCTCTTACGGAAAACTGCCCCGGTGCTTCCACCTGATAAGTCTTCTCGTAGCCCATACTGACAAGTTTTTTTGACACTTCTGTCATATCAAGGGTGCCGTGTTTGCTGATGGCAATCGTATCCTCTGTCACATTCCACTTCACCTGCGGTGTCATAAGTGCTGAAAAAGTGGTCACAATGGTAAGAGGTCTTCCTTCCGCGATACGGCGCAATACCTTTACACGCTCCGCAGTCAGTTTATTGCCATGAATATCTGCCTGAAAAAAGATCAGATCCTTGGCAGGATATAAATAGACATTCCTGTCATAAAATCTGCAGTCTTCAAACAGTTCCCTGGCTTTTAAATCACTGTAAGTAACGATGACCTTACAGGGAAAGCCATCGCCCAGTCCGTAAACCATATGCAGCTTCTGGGATTCCACACATCCCGTAAGCGCAACCGGTTTATTTTCCTTATACAGATTTTTTCTGATTTCATCATATTCCGCCAGTTCCTTAAGCGGTGCAAGTAATGCCTGCATACTCCCTCACATTCTGCATTTTCAGCACGTTTTTCCATTAAACCGGTTCATGGCTTTCTCAATGCCGTCCTGCATGATAACCCGGATGGCATCTGCTGCCTGCCCGGCAGCCTCGTCCATGATTTTCCGCTCCATGGCTGTAAAATGTCCCAATACATAATCTGCCAGATCGAAGCCCTGCGGCTTTTCCCCCACACCCATTTTGATCCGCATAAACTCATCATGCCCTAAGTGCGCAATAATATTTTTCAGTCCATTGTGCCCGCCGGCACTGCCTTTTTTCCGAATACGGATCTGTCCCGGTGGCAGACTGATGTCATCGGAAATGACGATCAGATTCTTTTTCTCATCAATCTTATAATAATCAAGGATTTCCCTGACGCATTCCCCGCTCAGGTTCATATAGGTACAAGGTTTTGCCAGAATGACCTTCTCTCTGCCAATATATCCTTTTCCGATCAGCCCTTTATGTTTCTTTTCCAGTATATCAATTTTTTCCTGTCCTGCTAATGTTTCTATGACATCAAACCCGATATTATGACGGGTATTTTCATATTCTTTTCCCGGATTTCCGAGACCTACGATCAGATACATACGCTGTCTCCTTCTTCTTTCAATACACAAGTATAATCAGTATAGCACCACGGGAGAAAAAGTTGCAACAAAAAGAAACGAAAAAGCTGCTGCGCATCCGCGCAGCAGCTTTACCCCATTTCCTTCTCTAAAATCAGTCTTCACCCGGTTCCGTAAGTGCTTTTTCGTAGCTTTCCAAAATAATCTTCTGGATATGATCCCTGGTCTGGGAATTAATAGGATGTGCAATGTCCCGGTATTCGCCATCTGCGGCTTTCTTACTGGGCATCGCAATAAACAGTCCCTTTTCTCCTTCAATTACTTTGATATCATGTACCACGAATTCATCATCAATCGTAATGGAAACGATGGCTTTCATCTTTCCTTCTTTTGTAATCTTCCGAACCCGTACGTCTGTAATCTGCATTTTTTTGTGTAACCCCCTTTGTATGTAACCCTTTTACCGGTTCTAAATGACATATCTGTTGTCACGTTCAATCACGATCTTAATTTCATCCTCTCCCTTATAGTTGGAGTTAGCCCGGATTGTACTGTGACTTTCCACGATACAGTTCTCAATATGTGTATTGTCCCCGATATATACATCATTCAGAATAATGGAATTCTTAATATAGCAGTTATTGCCGATATAACTCTTCTTAAAGACAACAGAGTCTTCCACTACACCGTTTACAATACAGCCGCTGGAAACAAGACTGTTTCTGACCTTTGCACCCACGTTGTATTTTGCGGGAGGAAGGTCATCCACTTTGGAGTAGATATCCGGATACTGGTTGAAGAAATAGTTTCTTACTTCAGGTTTCAGGAAATCCATATTGGTATGGAAATAATCATCCACAGACGCAATATTTCTCCAGTAATCATGGATCTTGTAGCCATAGATTTTCTTCACATCCTTGTAACGGATCAGAATGTCTCTTACGAAATCATACCTGTCTTCCTCCGCACATTTCTCCAGCATCTCAATCAGCTGGCGGCGACGGATGACATAGATACCGCAGGATACGGTATTGGTCTTAGCTACAAGAGGTTTTTCCTCAAATTCTTCAATACGGCATTCCTCGTTCATTTTGACGGTGCCGTAACGTTCTACATTGATATCTTCTTCCATATCCCGGCAGACTACCGTAATATCCGCTTTCTTTTCAATATGGTATTCCAGAAGCTTTCCGTAGTCCAGCTTATAGATTCCGTCACCGGAAGCAATCACCACATAAGGCTCATGGCTGTTCTTTAAGAAATGCAGATTCTGGTAAAGCGCATCTGCGGTACCTCTGTACCAGTTGCTGTTATCTGCCGTCACCGCGGGAGTCAGTACAAACAATCCACCCTGCTTACGTCCGAAGTCCCACCATTTGGAAGAACTCAGGTGTTCGTTTAAGCTGCGGGAGTTGTACTGGGTCAGAACCGCAACCTTCTGAATACGGGAGTTGGACATGCTGCTCAAAGCAAAATCAATACTGCGATAGCTGCCGGCTACGGGCATTGCACTGATCGCACGTTTCTGAGTTAATTCCTTCATTCTGTGGTTGTTGCCACCTGCTAAAATAATTCCGATTGCTCTCACTGTTATTCACCTGCCTTAATTAATGTTTTTCCGCTTGCGAGCCTGGAATTCTCGTAATCCTCAGCTGTTGTCACGCCAAAGATTACACTGTTCTTGCCCACCGTAATACCCTGGGGAATCACGCTCTTTTCGCCTACCGTAACAATACCATGGTTGTAAATATGCGGTGCTGTATCATTTTCCGTTTCTTCTCCGACACCAAGTTTTACATTGTCGCTGATGACTGCCTGTTCTGCCACAATAGCTTTGTTCAGTTCACAGTTTCTCATGACCATGCTGTTGTTCATGATGATGGAATCCCTGACTACGGTACCTTCTCCAATGGTGACACCGCAGCCGATTACGGAATTGTATACCTTTCCGTAGATATTGGAGCCTTCACCGATGATACTGCGCTCTACCACACTGTCTTTGGACAGATACTGGGGCGGCAGAATCTCACTCTTTGTGTAAATCTTCCAATATTCTTCATAAAGGTTAAACTCCGGAACAATATCGATCAGTTCCATATTTGCTTCCCAATAGGAATTCAGTGTACCTACATCCTTCCAGTAGCCATGGAATTCGTATGCATATAAAGGCATCTTTTTCTCATGGCAGTAAGGAATGATATGTTTACCAAAGTCAAGTGCAGGCTGATCAGCCATGGCGATCAGTGCGTCTTTCAATGTTTTCCAATTAAATATGTAAATACCCATGCTTGCCAGATTGCTTCTGGGATTTGCGGGTTTTTCCTCAAATTCATTGATCTTATGGTTTTCATCCGCAATCACAATACCAAAACGGCTGGCCTCTTCCAAAGGTACCGGCATAACCGCAATCGTAACGTCTGCACCGTTTGCCTTGTGGAAATCAAGCATCACTTCATAATCCATCTTGTAAATATGGTCACCTGACAAAATCAGCACATATTCCGGATTAAAGCTTTCCATATAATCGATGTTCTGATAGATCGCATTGGCAGTACCGGTGTACCACTCACTGTTAGTGCTCTTTTCATAAGGAGGAAGCACTGTGACGCCACCGATGTTTCTGTCCAGATCCCAGGGAATACCGATGCCGATATGTGTATTCAGACGGAGAGGCTGATACTGTGTCAGCACACCCACTGTGTCCACACCCGAATTGATGCAGTTACTTAACGGGAAGTCAATAATGCGGTATTTGCCGCCAAACGCAACCGCAGGCTTAGCTACTTTGGATGTCAGGACACCCAGGCGGCTTCCCTGTCCGCCGGCCAATAACATGGCAATCATCTCTTTTTTGATCATATCATCACCTCATACAACTAGTCTGAACAGAATAAACGGCTGTTCTCCCATTACGTGTCAATTGCATTATAGCACATTTTTTCTATAAAAGAAACAATTTTCTATGTAAAATTTACATTTTTGTTTCCATTTTTTTCTTTTTTTTGTGTACTTTAACTATTATTATGTGTTTTTCATGTAAATTATTTCGTTTATTTTGATAGATACGTATTTACCATTTGTTTTTTCCCTGCCATGTGCGTATAATATATATATCTGTTCGCACATTCACATACGAATGTTCAAAAATATTAATATTATTAAATAACAGGAAGTGCAGCTATGTATCAAATTGATTTTAATCATCCGATTCACATTTATTTTGTAGGTATCGGCGGCATCAGCATGAGCGGTCTGGCAGAGATTCTCCGTGAAAAAGGATTTCAGGTTTCCGGCTCCGATAAACAGGTTTCTCCTCTGACAAAGTCGCTGGAGGAAAAAGGGGTTACTGTATTTTACGGACAACGTTCCTCAAATATTACACCGGATATTGACTGTGCGGTATTTACCAGTGCCATCCATCCGGACAATCCGGAATATCAGGCTTTACATGCGCTTAAGATCCCCTGTCTGTCCAGGGCAGAGCTTTTGGGACAGATGATGAAAAACTATGAAATGCCCATAGCAGTCAGCGGAACCCATGGTAAAACCACCACGACTTCCATGATCTCAGAGATTTTACTTTCCCTGAATGCGGATCCTACCTTATCCATCGGCGGCATCTATAAGTCCATCGGCGGCAATATCCGCGTGGGCAAATCCGGTTATTTTGTAACAGAAGCCTGCGAATACACCAACAGCTTTTTAAGCTTTTTCCCTAAAATCGGTATTATCCTTAATATAGAAGAGGATCATCTGGATTTCTTTAAGGATCTTGCTGACATCCGTGCTTCTTTCCGCCGTTTCGCCGAGCTCCTTCCTGCAGACGGTGCCCTGATTATTAACCACGCTATCCCAATGCTTTCCGAAATCATCGACGGACTGCCCTGCGAGGTACTCACTTTTGGTCTGCATGAGCATGCAGATTATTACGCAAGTGATATTTCCTATGACGAATCGGGCTGTCCTCTTTTTACCGCCCACTTAAAATCCGGTTGCAGTGTTCCCGTACATCTGTGTGTTCCCGGTGAACACAATATTTTGAATGCACTGGCCTCTCTGGCAGTGGCGGACCGTCTGTCCCTTCCTGCTTCAGCCTGTGCAGAAGCACTGGCCAACTTTCACGGTACAGACCGCCGTTTTGAATACAAAGGCAAGATCGGCGGTGTCACCATCATTGATGATTATGCACACCACCCGACGGAAATCACCGCTACCTTAAAGGCAGCGGCCAAATATCCGCACAATACTCTCTGGTGTGTATTCCAGCCCCATACCTATTCCCGTACCAAGGCTTTCCTGAAGGACTTTGCAAAAGCTCTTTCCCTTGCCGACAGGGTCGTACTGGCAGACATTTACGCATCCAGGGAAACCGATACCCTGGGAATCAGTTCCAAAGATCTTTTACGGGAACTGAAAACACTTGGCTGTGAATGCTATTATTTCCCGTCATTTGATGAAATTGAAAATTTTTTATTGCAAAATTGTATCAACGGTGACCTGTTGATAACTATGGGAGCCGGAGATGTCCTAAAAATCGGTGAAAATCTCCTTGGAAAATAATTGTCCACATTATCCACAATCGAAAGTCCGCTTTAGGCAGCTTTCCATTGTGGATATTTTTATTTTTTCTGTGGATAAATTCTGCCCCGTAAAGCATGTAAAATACGGACCTTTTTCCTTTTCATCCACATTATCCACACTTTCCACATTTTCCCGCAAACCCAGTATTTTCAAGGGTTTGCGGCACATCGCCTATTCCTTTTTTTGAAAAGGTGTGTTATACTTTGATTTGCAAAATGAAAAGCAGGGAAAGTAAAACTCTCCGGCTTTGAAAGAGGAGTATGGATATAAATGGGTCAGTTTACAATTTACGGGGATGACAAACCGGGAGCAACCGTTGTTCCCAATCAGTTCATTGATTATTATATGAAGGATGCCAATGATGCACAGATTAAGATTTATCTTTATCTGTTACGCATGATGGGCGCAGGTCTGTCTACCAGTGTGTCCGAAATTGCTGACACCTTTAACGATACGGAAAAGGACGTGCTCCGTTCCCTGAAATACTGGGAAAAGATGAAGTTACTTTCTTTGGAATATGACGAGAGCAGGGCTTTGACCGGGATCCGTATGCGGGAGATTTCCGTACCCGTCGAAAAGGAAAGCGTGATTTCCGAAACCTCCTGCGGGGAACCGGCAAAGGCACCGGGTACCATTGCGTTTATGAAAAAGCAGCCCGAGGATCCTTACAAAAAACCTTCTTATTCTGCGGACGAGCTGTCTGCATTTAAGAACAAAGAGAATATCCGTCAGTTATTTTTCATTGCAGAATCCTATATCGGCAGACAGCTCAGCGTATCGGATATGAAATCCATCCTTTATCTGTCTGACTGCCTGCACTTCTCAGATGATCTGATTGATTATCTGCTGCAGTACTGCGTCGACCGCGGCAAGAAGGATTTCAAATACATAGAAGCCGTTGCGCTCAACTGGGCCAAGTCAGGTGTTACAACACCCAAACAGGCTGAAAAGTTTGCCGCAAAGTATGACAAGTCCGTATATACCATCATGAAAGAGCTTGGTAAAAACTCAGCTCCCACCGGTAAGGAACTGGAATATATCAACCGCTGGATCAAAGAATATGGTTTCTCTCTGGATATCATATCGGATGCCTGTGAACGCACCGTTCTTGCTACGGACAGTCACCGTTTTGAATATGCGGAAGGAATCCTCAGCAATTGGAAAAAGGAAAATGTACATCATAAGGCCGATATTCAGCGTATTGATGCCCAATACCAGAAGGCACGCCAGAGCCGCAGCAATGCCGCCGTGTCAAATTCCTCCAACCGCTTCAACCAGTTTGAACAGCGAAACTATGACTACGAAGCATTGGAAACAATGCTCTTAAACAAATAAAAGGAGAACCCCTTGAGCCTTAATAATTCCCAGTATGACGCCATTATTCGTGAATATGACGCCATACAGTTAAAAAACCAGCGTATCCTTTCGGAGAGAAAAGAAGAAATCGAAAAATGCATCCCTGCATACACCGCACTGTCGGAAGAAGCCGCTTCTTTATCTGCCCGTTACGGAAAGAAAATATTAGAACAGGGCGGACAGTACTTAGACGAATACCATGAAAAAATGCAGGCGCTTTCAGTCCGGAAGAAGGCTCTTTTGCGCGAAGCAGGTTATCCGGAAGACTATCTGGAACCTATTTATGACTGTCCCGACTGTTCAGACACCGGTTATATAGACGGCAAGAAATGTCATTGTCTGAAAAACCGGATTGTGAATCTGTTATATACCCGAAGCAATTTGCAGGATGTTCTTGCCACGGAGAATTTCAATGCTCTTTCTTATGATTATTATCAGGGAGAAGACCTTCAGAATTTCCGGAAAGCCGTAGAAGACAGCCTTTCTTTCCTGAAAAATTTTGACAGGGAATACCGGAATCTCCTGTTTTACGGAGCTGTGGGAACAGGCAAGACCTTTTTAACAAACTGCATCGCACATGAACTTTTAAAAACCGGACATTCTGTAGTATACTTTTCTGCCGCCGGTCTTTTTGACATGCTTTCCCATCAGGCATTTGATACAAACAGCAAAGAAACCCTTTACAAGACGCAGGAAGACTTGTACAATTGTGAGTTGGTGATTATAGATGATCTGGGTACGGAGCTGACCAATGCTTTTACCAATTCCCAGCTCTTTTCCTTATTAAATGAAAGAAGCCTTCGAAAGAAGTCTCTCATTATCTCTACCAATCTGAACTTGGAAGAATTAAAAAACCGTTATTCAGAGCGGGTATTTTCCCGGTTAACCAATTACTTTACTTTTCGTAAGTTCTCCGGTTCCGATATCCGTATTCAAAAAAAATTTCATAATTAATATTGAACGCATCAAGAAAGAGAGGATTTTTTCATGCCAAACCGAGAAGAAAAGCGCAATTTGGAGACCATTCCCGTTGGGAGTCTGGGTATCATTGCTTTAAAAAGCTGCCAGCCTTTAGGTGAAAAAATTGACCAGTACCTGGTTAAATGGAGGGCAGAAAGAGAAAGTGAACACAAGGACAGCCTTGCTTTTGCCGGCTACCAGCGCCCTTCTT
>JBJFCA010000210.1:0-9604 GCA_051888725.1 Lachnospiraceae bacterium | reverse complement strand
CTTCTTTTCCCGCTCTTTTTGTAGTAAAGTGGTATATTTTCTGGTCGTCACTTCATACTGGAAATCCGTGCAGGCTTTCAAAATCTGCTTTAAACCCATGGTTTCCGGACGTCCGTCGCAGATAGCCAGCATATTAACGCCGAAAGTATCCTCCAGCCTGGTCTTTTTGTAGAGCATGTTGGTAAAATTCTCTACATCCGTATCCTTTTTCAGTTCTATTACGATACGGATTCCTTCTTTGGAAGACTGGTTGGAGATATCTACAATATCCATTGTTTTTTTGCTCTCGGAAAGGGCTGCCACATCTGACAGGAATTTGGCGATATTTAAACCGATCATGGTGTACGGAATTTCCGTAATGACAAGATTTAATTTACCGCCTTTTGCCTTTTCTACTTCCACCTTCCCGCGGAGTTTGATCTTGCCTGCGCCGGTTTCATAGATTTCAGCCAGTTCCTCTTCATTGATCACAATGCCTCCGGTAGGGAAATCCGGTCCTTTGATGTAACGCATCAGTTCCCTGACCGTAATATTTTCATCCAGCATATAGGCTTTCATGGCATCAATCACTTCTCCCAGATTGTGGGGAGGAATACTGGTTGCCATACCGACCGCAATGCCTTCGGAACCGTTGATCAGAAGATTGGGAATTTTTACCGGCAAAACCTCCGGTTCTTTTTCCGTTTCATCAAAATTAGGCAGAAAATCCACTACATCTTTATCCAGATCCGCAAGAAATGCTTCCTGGGTAATCTTTTCCAGTCTCGCTTCCGTATAACGCATGGCAGCTGCACCGTCACCTTCGATATTGCCAAAGTTTCCGTGCCCGTCAATTAACGGCATTCCCTTTTTGAAATCCTGTGCCATGACTACCAGTGCATCATAGATGGAGCTGTCTCCGTGGGGATGATATTTACCCATGGTATCGCCGACAATACGTGCACTTTTTCTGTAAGGCTTATCAAAACGGATTCCCAGCTCATACATATCATAAAGCGTACGCCTTTGTACCGGCTTCAGGCCATCCCTGACATCCGGCAATGCCCTTGCCACAATCACGCTCATTGCATAATCAATATAGGATTTCTGCATCAGATCGGAATATTCCGTACTGATGATTCTGTTGTCATCCATTCCAGTGTTCACTTACGTTTTCTCCTTTTATACATCTAATTCCGCATCATGAGCATGCTCATGGATAAATGCCTTTCTCGGCGGTACATCCGTTCCCATCAGCATTTCCGTAATTTCACTTGCCATTCTTGCATCTTCAATTTCGATTCTCTTAAGCAACCGTCTTTCCGGATCCAGGGTTGTCTCCCAGAGCTGGGACGCATCCATTTCCCCAAGTCCCTTGTAACGTTGTAGTGTGAAGCTTCCTTTATGTGATTTCCGGTACCTTTCCAGTGCCTTATCGTCATACAGATACTCTTCTTCACCTTTTGCGGGCATTGCCTTATATAACGGCGGCATTGCCTGATACACATGTCCTTCAAAGATCAGTTCCGGCATAAACCTGTAAAACAGGGTCAAAAGCAGGGTGCTGATATGTGCACCGTCCACATCCGCATCCGCCATAATGATAATCTTGTCGTAGCGAAGTTTCGTAATATCAAAATCATTCCCGTATCCTTCGGAAAATCCACATCCGAAAGCATTGATCATGGTCTTGATTTCCGCATTGGCAAGGACTTTATCAATACTTGCCTTCTCCACATTTAAAATCTTTCCGCGAATCGGCAGAATTGCCTGATACATACGGTTTCGTGCCATTTTGGCACTGCCGCCTGCGGAGTCACCTTCCACAATAAAAATTTCACATTTGGAAGCATCCTTGGATTCACAGTTTGCAAGCTTCCCATTGCTGTCAAAGGAAAACTTCTGCTTTGTAAGCATGTTGGTCTTGGCTTTTTCTTCTGTTTTCCTGATTTTCGCTGCCTTTTCAGCACAGCTGATAATATTTTTCAGTGTTTCCAGATTACGGTCAAAAAATCTTACCATTTCTTCTGATGTAATCTTGCTGACAACCTTGGCTGCGTCCTGATTGTCCAGTTTCGTCTTTGTCTGTCCTTCAAATCTCGGATCAGGATGCTTAATGGAAATGACCGCCGTCATACCATTTCGTACATCCGGACCGGTAAAATTAATATCCTTATCTTTTAAGATACCGAGTTCCCTTGCATAGGTATTGATAATATTTGTGAAGGCGGTCTTAAACCCGGTCAGGTGGGTTCCACCCTCGGCATTGTAAATGTTATTACAAAATCCAAGTACATTTTCATGGAACTCATTAATATACTGGAAAGCTACTTCCACGGAAATACCGTCACTTTCTCCGGAAAAAGCAATCACTTCATGTATGGCTTCATTGCTTTTATTCATATCCTTGATAAACCCTGTGATTCCATCCGGCTCATGAAATACGATATGTTCCGTCTCTTCTTTTCGTCTGTCTTCAAACTCAATCGTAAGGTTGGGGTTTAAATAAGCAGTTTCATGCAGACGGCTCTTTACTTCATCTTCTTTAAATCTCGTCTTATCAAAAATGGTATCATCCGGCAGGAAATTAATGGTCGTACCGGTTTCTTTGGTTTTACCCACTACCGGCAGCAGACCGTCCACAAGTTCTAAAACGGGAATTCCCTTTTCATACTGATCTTCATATATCTGACCACCATTTTTGACTCTAACAGTCAATCTATTGGAGAGGGCATTGACTACGGAGGAACCCACGCCGTGAAGACCGCCGCTGGTCTTATAGGCATTATTGTCAAATTTACCTCCCGCATGCAGCGTCGTAAAAACAAGTCTTTCGGCACTGATTCCTTTTTCGTGCATGCCGACCGGAATACCTCTTCCGTTATCCTCTACGGTAGCAGAACCGTCCGCCTCCAGATAAACCTTAATGGTATCGCAATATCCGGCAAGATGCTCGTCCACTGCATTGTCCACAATTTCATAAATCAAATGATTCAGTCCCTTTGTGGATACACTGCCGATGTACATTCCGGGACGTTTTCTTACCGCTTCCAGACCTTCCAGTACCGTAATGCTGGAGGCATCGTAATTGTTTGTTTTCGCCATGTATTTACTCCCTTTGTGCTAACTTTTTCAAGCTAACGCACTATAAAAAATTATATCATATTTCCCGGCGTAATGCAAAGAACGTTTTACCGAAAAGATGCTTCTGTATCCATCCGGCAAAACGTTCCTTTTTGCTTTCATATTGGGTAATTATAAATTCAGTTTTTTACAGCATGCAACTGCAAGTGAACCCGGTCCGATATGACAGGATACACTTAAAGAAAGGGGATCCATATGTATGTCAAATCCCGGGAAAGCCTCCATCACTTCCTGTTTCCAGACATTTGCAGCCTCTTCATCATAAGTGTAGGCAATCTGCAGATAAATGGAATCCGGATTCACTCCTCCAAAACGATTTTCCATATCGTTCCGGATGGCATTGATCATCATCGTTTTTCCCTGTCCCGTAGTCCTTGCTTTTGCAAATGCATCCAGCTTTTCTCCCTGAATGGTAAGCACGGGTTTTAATTTTAAGATCGTACCAAGTGCTGCAGCAGCGGGCGTAATTCTTCCGCCTTTTTTCAGATAGTACAGCGTATCCAGCATAATATAAATACTGCTGTTAAATTTATCCTTCTCCAGCACATCTTTTATCTCTGCGCCGCGCATTCCCTTCTCTGCCATCTGCATGGCGTCCATTACCGACTGTCTCTGGGTGACGGAAATCCTCTGATTATTGGCAACAAATACTTTTCCGTCATACGGTTCTTCCCGGGACAACATAAGCGCTGACTGACAGGAACCGGACAATCCGCTGCTCATGGGAATATATACGATTTCCTCGTATTCCTTAAGGGCTGCATTCCAGTATTCCATCAGGCTCTCTAAAGAGGGCTGACTGGTACTGATCGGTTTGTTTTCGTTCAGCTTTTCATAGAATTCCTTCTGGTTTAAGGTAATATCTTCAAAATATGTTGTTTCATCAATCATAAACGGCATGGGAACCACACAAATGCCAAGTTCTTTTGCCTGTGATTGCGTAATTCCACTGTTGGAATCCGTAATTATCGCTACTTTAGACATATCTCCTCCAATTGCACATAATAATATTGCATGATAAGTTTTATTTTACTGTTAAATAGATGTAAAGTCAATGAGGTAAAAAAAGCCTTCTTCTGATTTTTGCAATATATCCTGCAAAATTCCTTCCTGCCAGTTTTCTTTCAGGGTGTCTGCGCATCGGGAAGCTTTTGTAAGAACTTCGGCATCTTCATAAATGTCACCGATTTTAAAGCGAAATGCACCGCTCTGCCTGATACCGGAGAGTTCTCCCGGTCCTCTCATTTTGAGGTCCTCATTCGCAATATAAAATCCGTCATTTGAATGATTCAGAATATCCAGCCTTTTCTGCGTTTCACAAGAATCTCCCGTATTGATGAAAATACAGTAACTTTGAAAATTCCCGCGCCCTACACGTCCGCGTAACTGGTGAAGCTGTGCAAGTCCGAATCTCTCGGCATTTTCCACCATCATGACCGTTGCATTGGGAACATTGATGCCGACCTCTATGACTGTAGTAGAAACTAAAATGTCAATATTTCCGGCTGCAAACTCTTCCATAATGCGGTTCTTTTCTGCGGGCTTCATTTTACCATGCAGTCCTGCAATCCGGATGCTTTCCGGAAACTGTGCCCGCAGCTTTTCCGTATAATCCGTTACATTTTCAAGTCCCTGCATCTCCCCCTCTTCCACCATGGGACAGATACAGTAGACCTGCCTTCCTTCTTTTATCTGTTTTGCCATAAAAGCATAAGCTTTTGGGCGGTACGATTCCTGTACCACACAGTTTTTGATGGGAATTCTTCCTCCCGGCAGTTCATCAATGACAGAGACCTTAAGATCACCGTAAAGAATGATGGCAAGTGTACGTGGGATGGGTGTCGCACTCATCACCAGCACATGGGGATGATTCCCTTTTTCTCTTAGGGTTTCCCGTTGCTTTACACCGAACCGGTGCTGTTCATCCGTTACCACTAAAGCCAGGTTCTTAAAAGCTACCTTATCCTGGATCACAGCATGGGTGCCTATTACAAGATTGGCACTGCCATCCCCAAGTTCCTGACAGGCTTTTCTCTTCTCATTTGCAGACAAAGAGCCGGAAAGAAAGACCGGCCTGAAGGGCAGATGAAACTGTTCCGTCATCTTCACCACTTCCTCAAAATGCTGTCTTGCCAATACTTCGGTGGGAGCCATCAGTGCTCCCTGATAACCGTTGGATACACATAAAAGCAGTGCCCATATTGCAACAATGGTTTTACCGGACCCTACATCTCCCTGAATCAGGCGGCTCATGACACCTTCTCCCGTCATATCCGCCAAAATTTCCCGGATAACTTTATTCTGTGCATTTGTGAGCTTGTAGGGAAGCATTTCCAAAAGGCGTCTGCTTTCGGCTGTTTCAATCATAGGATACTGGTTGGTTTCCCGTTCCGTCAAAGTCTTGGACTCATGCATCAGCAAAAGGAACATAAAAAACTCATCAAATACCAGCCTGTTTCGTGCTTCCTTTAATGCCTCATCACTTTCCGGAAAATGAATATTACATAACGCTTCTTTATAAGGCATAAGATGTTCCTGCTGCACAATATGCGGCGGTAAAAATTCGTCCGGCAGCCTGCAAAGAGACAATACCTGTTTGACAGCCTTGCTGATTGCCTGATTGGTAACGCCTTTCGTAAGCCCATAGCGGGGTTGTATAAACTTCATCAGGTTTTCATATTCCTTTTCCTGATAAATACGGGGCTGCTCCATTTGACCATTTGACGAAACCCTGCCACGGAACAGAAAAAATTTGCCGCTCTGCAGCGTCTTTTTCAGGAATGGCATGTTAAAAAAAGTAAGTTTCATGCATCCGGTGGCATCCCTTACCGTTACTTTTAGAATTGTTAAATTCCGGACTTTCGTCATCACCGGGGTCTGGGTAATCATGGCTCTAACCGTGGCAATTTCTCCGGGCTTTATTTCACTGATGGCTTCCGGTTCCTCAAACTTCTCATAATCTTTCGGGAAATAGAATAAAAGATCCTTAACCGTATGAATATTTAATTTTGCAAAAAGAGTGGCGGATTTCTCCCCCACTCCTTTGATTGTGGTGATATCTGATTGTAAATTCATTCGTCTATTCTGCGGAAATGATGTAATAATAAATGGGCTGTCCGCCGTACTGCAGTTCAATATCGCAGTCCGGGAATCTCGCAGCCACCTCGTCTTTTAAGCTCTCGGCATCTTTCGAATCAACTTCTGCGCCATAATAAATACTTAAAAGTTCCAAGCCTTCTTCCATCATTTTTTCAATCATATTGAGTGTAACTTCTTTCATATCCTGCCCAACAGACAGGATGCCGGCATCACCGATTCCCATGTAATCGCCCTGCTTAATGACTTTGTCATCAATCTGGGTATCTCTTACCGCATAAGTCACTTCACCGGTTCTTACATTACCGATTTCAGCTTTCATGGTTTCTTCGTTTTCCTCTGCGGAAAGATCCGGGATAAAGTTAATGATTGCTGTAATACCCTGCGGTACCGTTTTGGTAGGAATCACAATGACATTTTTGTCTTCCACAAGACTGACTGCCTGATTAGCGGCAAGAATCACATTTTTGTTATTGGGAAGAATAAATACAGTATCTGCATTTACTTTATCTATGGAATTTAACATATCTTCCGTAGACGGATTCATGGTCTGTCCACCCTCGATAATATAATCCACGCCGAGACCCTTGAAAATCTCATTCATGCCGTCACCAATGGAAACTGCCACAAAACCTGCGCTCTTTCTTTCAGCAGGTACAGGTGCCTCTTCTTTTGCCTGTTCTGCTTCCATTGCTTTTTGCTTTTCTGCCTCTTTGAACAGTTTTTCCTGATGCTCCAGACGCATATTGTCAATCTTCATATTGGAAAGAGCACCATATTTCAATGCTCTCTGGATTGCAAGACCCGGATCATTGGTATGCACATGTACCTTTACCACATCTTCATCCGCTACACATACAATGGAGTCACCGATGGATTCCAGAAATTCCTTAAAATCAATTTCCTGTTTGATATTAAACGTTCTGTTTAAAAGAATAATAAATTCCGTACAATAACCGAACTTGATCTCGGTTTCTTCCTTGGGGGAGGAAGTGACACCCCCTTCTGTTGCGGGTGCTTCCGCAATCGAATAATCAATTTCTTTCCCAAGAAATGCATCGAATGCTCCGGCCATCACCTCAACCAGTCCCTGTCCGCCGGAATCCACAACGCCTGCCTGCTTTAAAACCGGAAGCAATTCCGGTGTCTGGCTTAATACAAAACGTGCGTGCTCCAGTACTTCTCCCAGGAAGGTCTCCATATCGACCGTACCGTCTTCCAGCAGTTGTTTTGCCTTATCGGCAATTCCCTTTGCAACCGTAAGAATAGTACCTTCCTTCGGCTTCATGACTGCTTTATATGCTGTTTCCACAGCCTTTTCATAAGCAGCGGTAAGGGCAGCGGTATCTATTGTCTCCAGTTCTCTGATACTTTTCGTAAGACCTCTTAAAAGCTGTGATAAAATAACACCGGAGTTACCTCTGGCACCTCTTAGGGATCCGCCGGAAATTGCTTTGCAGAGAGCAGCCATATCCGGCTCTTCTCCCAGTGCATTCACCTCTTTGGCAGCAGACATAATGGTAAGTGTCATGTTAGTTCCGGTATCTCCGTCAGGAACGGGAAAAACGTTTAATTCGTTAATCAACTCCTTTTTTGATTCCAGATTTTTTGCTCCGGCTAAGAACATCTTTGAAAGCATCTTAGCGTCGATCGTATTTAAAGCCACGGTATATCCTCCTTAATCAATCACTCTTACACCTTCCACAAAGATGTTAATTTTTTCAATTTCAATTCCTGTAAATTCTTCTACCTTATATTTCACATTGTCGATCAGATTATCTGATACCGCAAGAATACTCACGCCGTAAGCAACGATCACGTGAAAATCCAATGTGAGTTTATTATTATTGATGGAAACAGCAATCCCTCTCGTCAGGCTGTCTTTCTTCAAAAGCTTGGCAATACCGTCTTTAGCGGAAAAGCCTGCCATTCCTACAATACCAAAGCATTCCATGGCAACCGTACCTGCATACTGGGCAATAACTTCATTGTCAATCGTAATGTTACCCATGTGGGTATTCATAGAAGATCCTTTCATGTAATACCTCCTTTTTTACCATCACTCGTCTGCGATAGCTAAATGTATTATAACTGCTTTTCTACAAAAAAGAAATATAAAAATTGAAAAAAAGAAAATTCTTATTATTTTGCTTGCATTTTAAAAAGTTTTCTGTTAATATATCAATGTTGCGAGTTTAAGATAACTGATGCGTAAGCATTTGAGGAGGTGTCAAGATGGCTAAATGTGATATTTGTGGAAAAGGCGTTCATTTCGGTAATAACGTAAGCCATTCTCATAGAAGATCCAACAGAATCTGGAATTCCAATGTCAGAAGTGTAAAATGCAAAGTAAACGGTGGTTCTAAAAGAATGCATGTTTGCACTAACTGCTTAAAGTCCGGTGCTGTTGAAAGAGCTTAACCATTTATCTGATAAGTAAAGTATGAAAAAGCCGGTGTTTTACACCGGCTTTTGTTCTGCTCTTTTTCTTCTTTCATATTCACGATTAATAAGCTGAACCATTTCTTCATCCCCGCAAAGATTGTCGGGATGAAAAATTTTAAGCAGATCTTTATAACGTTTTCTCAATGTAATCGGATTGTTGACACCCTTAAACAGTGCAGCCATAACATCATCCTGACTGCCATCCCTTATATTGCCGCAGCGTAAAAGATCCTGTTCCATTTTAAAGCGGAAACGCTCTTTTTCCAATCTGGTCCTTTCCTCTTCCATTTTCCGGTAACCGTCCTGAAGAATCTCCATCTTTTTTTCAAAAAAAAGATTTTCATCCTTCAGTCTTTTATGTTCCATGACCATTTTGTGATTCAGAAGATCCATTTCCGTTCTAAACTGCGTTCTCTCCCTGATCAGCTTCTCCTGCGCTTCCTTTAATTCTTTCTTTTCATTCTGAAGCCGCACTGTTTCCTTAAATAAAAATAATTTAAGTTCCTTTAATGCGTCTTCATCGTCACCCATCAAGATGGCTTCGATATCGATATCCATTATTCCTCCAAAATTTATCAGCAACAGTCATAACAGTTGATGCCGATAAATACCAGCAATGCAATAATGATAATTCCAACAAAGTCATTCCGTAAAAGCAACATGATAAACATTCCAAAAGCAATAAAGAAAGACATCAGTCCTATTAGCTTTTTCTTGTTCATATTCCATCCCTGATTCCGAAATTCCCCTCTGCTACAGAATATGCATATGCTGCCTTTATGGTGTCAGCCACCCCGTTATTTTTCTTCCGGGAAAGCTGCCTCTACTGCATCCTTATCAGGAATCTGATTTTCATCTTCCTTTTTCTTGCCAAAGCGGTCCAGAAGATCCGGAACCATATCCAGAATCTTGGTAACCGTATCCTGGTTCTTCACATTCA
>JBJFCA010000209.1:0-9644 GCA_051888725.1 Lachnospiraceae bacterium | reverse complement strand
GAAAAGATTTATCAAGTTTGACGATACCTGTTACTGTGTGCTATATTGAGGAATAGTAAGATGAATTGGGGTAGTTTATGCAGGATAAAACAATGATATTGGGAGCTGCCGGATTTATTGGAACCAATCTGACACTGCGCCTTATGGAACAAAACAAAAATCTGATATTGTTTGACAGGCCGGAAGCTTCTTATACAGAAAATATCCGGAAAGCAGGGAATGTACAAAAAATCAGTGGTTCCTTTACCCGGATGAAAAAGGAAGACTGGCTGGAGCTTATTCCGGATTTTTGTAATATCAATTGTGTCTACCACCTGATCAGTACGACCTGCCCTACAAATTCCAATCGGGATATCGCAGGGGAAATTCAGGATAATCTGATCGGCACAATTCATTTTCTGGATGCTTGTGTGGAAGCCGGAGTGAAAAAAGTTGTGTTTTTATCTTCCGGGGGTACCGTATACGGAAAAGAGCATACCGGACTTTGCAGGGAAGAAGAAGAGGCATTCCCCATTACGGTGTACGGTATGCAGAAACTCAGTATTGAGAAACTCTTATATCTGTATTTTCAGCTTTATCAAATGGATTATCGTATTGTGCGGCTTTCCAATCCCTACGGACCTTTTCAGAAACCCAATGGCATTCAGGGCGCAGTTACGACGTTTACCTATCAGATTCTTATGGAAGAACCCATTACCGTATATGGGGACGGAAGTGTGATCAGGGATTATATTTATATTGATGATGCCATAGACGGGATTCTTAATATTGCGGAAAAAGAAGGGCATTATAAATTGTATAATCTGGGCAGCGGAAAAGGATGCAGTATTTCCCAACTGATCTGTACGATATCACAGGTGCTTAAGAAAACCCCGCAGGTCTGTTACCGGGAGAGCAGAAACGTGGATGTACCTGTCAATGTTTTGGATATCAGCCGGTATGAAGCGGACTTCGGGCCAATGAAGCCGGTTTCTTTGTCGGAAGGAATTGAAAAACTGGCCTGTTTTTTTACGGAACATTAAAAGGAGACTTTCTTGAATATTTTTAGACGAACAGGATGTATTTTTTATAACAGGATAGTGTTTCCCCTTTATCAGAATACCATTGGTTTCCGGAAGAAAAAAAATGAGGTAAAAGTTAAGTACCGGATACAAAAGGGCAGAAGAAACATTGCTGTTATAGGCGTACCCAATCACGGCAATCTGGGTGATTATGCAATCTATGAGGCAGAGAGAGCACTGCTTAACAGATATTTCCCGGAGGATAACATTTTTGGTGTCAATATGACTGATTTTCATAAGGAAGCTGATGCCCTGAAAGGTTTACTGTCAAAACAGGATCTGCTAATTCTGACAGGCGGGGGGAATCTGGGGAACCAGTACATGGATGATGAAATCATCAGGCGCAGAACGATTCAGCTTTTTCCGCATAACAGAATCATTCTGTTTCCGCAGACCATGTATTTTACAAAGGATGCGGAGGGTGAAAAAGAGAAGAATATAACCGCTGAAATTTATAACCGCCATGAACATCTGACGCTGTTTGCCAGAGACCGGCATTCCTTTGAGGAAATGAAAAAAATGTTTACGGTGCCGTTGAAACTATTACCGGATGTGGTGCTGACATGGGATGCACTGCTTTCGGAAAAACAGGACGGCACAGAAAAAAGAGAAGGCGCTTTACTTCTGCTTCGGCAGGATGTGGAAAAAAAACTGACGCCACAGCAGGAAAGAGAACTGAAAGAAGTATTACAAAGCAGATATACAGAGGTAAAATATACGGATACAGAGGTTCCTTATGAGACTTATATCCGTGATCCCGGGAAATGCTTAAGGGACAAAATAGAAGAGGTAAAGAGTGCAGGGCTGGTTGTGACGGACAGATTGCATGGCATGGTTTTTGCAGCGGTCACGGGAACCCCCTGTATTGTGATGAGCAATTATAACCACAAAGTCAGAGAGACCTACGAATGGGTAGCACATTTGCCATATGTGTTCTATCTGGAAAATTGGGACGAACTGGACGAAAAGCTGAATCAGCTGGCAGATTGCAGAAGCTGCATATTTGATAATTCTCACATTATGGATTTATATGACGAAGTGATGCGTGAGATAATGTACAAATAGTTTTCGGATTATGGAAAGGCATGGTTATCAGAATATGGATAAATTAAAAAGATATGTAGAATGTTACGTACCAATTACAACCTGTAATTTAAGGTGTCATTACTGCTATATTACCATGAGGAATAAATGGAAAGATGAAATACAGCCAATCGGTCATTCACCGGAGGAGATCACAAAGGCTTTGTCCAAAAAGAGACTGGGTGGTACCTGTCTGATTAACCTGTGCGGCGGTGGAGAGACACTGTTGTGTCCGGATGTACCAAAGGTTGCAAAGGCACTTTTACAGGAAGGACATTTTGTCATGATCGTGACAAATGGAACCATTACAAAAGCGTTAAAAGAGATTGCGGATTTTCCGCCGGAGCTTTTAAGGCGCCTCACCTTTAAATTTTCTTATCATTATCTGGAACATCACAGATTAAATCTGACGGAACTGTTTTTTAATAATATCAATATGATGCGGAAAGCAGGCTGTTCTTTTACGCTGGAGGTCACACCAAACGATGAATTGATACCGCATATAGAAGAACTGAAAGCAGAAGCAAAAAAATATCTGGGTGCATATTGCCATGTGACGATTGCACGTGATGATGCAAAGCCGGAAATTCCCATTTATACAAGCCTGCCGGAAAACGAATTTTATCAGACCTGGGAACAGTTCGATTCTCCGCTGTTTGCATTCAAAAAGACTATTTTCGGAAAGCATCAGAACAAATTCTGCTATGCCGGGGACTGGAGTGTTTATGTGCACCTGGGCACGGGAAATATGACAAAATGTTATGCGGGAAAACCCATTGATAATATATACGAAAACATTGACAGACCCCTTCACTTTGAAGCAACCGGATGCAATTGTCCTACAGCACACTGTTATAACGGGCATTCTTTCCTGACCCTGGGAGATATACCGGAACTGGATACACCGACTTATGCAAGTCTTAGAAACAGAACGGACGAAGAAGGAAATCATTGGTTAAGCCCCGAAGTAGAAGCGTTTTTATCCTGTAAGCTGAGTGAGTCCAATAAGGAATATTCAGCTTTCAGAAAATGGATCATCAATCATAAAAAGTGAACGGAAAAATGATGCAGGAAGATAAGATTAGTGTGATTGTTCCCATTTATATGGGGGAACAATGGCTGGAAAGATGTGTTAAATCTATAATAAATCAAAGCTACCGGAATCTGGAAATCATATTAGTGGATGATGGTTCACCGGATGGATCCGGGGCAATTTGTAACAGACTGCAGGAAGAGGATGACAGGATAAAAGTTATTCATAAAGAAAACGGTGGTCTGTCTGATGCCCGGAATGCCGGTATTGACGCTTCATGCGGTACCTATATTATGTATGTGGATGAAGATGACTATATCCATCCGCAGACTGTGGAAATGATGCATCAGGTGATTACGGAAACCGGATCTGATATCGCAGTATTTGATTTTCAGATGATACCGGATCTGATGGTGGACGCTTTTCCACCTGTTACGAGAGTTAAGGAACCTGTCTGCTATGAGGGACAGGATATCATGAACCAGCTGTGGTATCAGAATCTGCGTACGGTTGTGGCGTGGGATAAGATCTATAAAAGGAGTATCTACGATAAGGTAAGATATGTGAAGGGACGGATTCATGATGATGAATCGGCTATTCATTATATTTTGGGACAATGCAGAAGAATTGCTTTTTTAGATGAAAAATTGTACTATTATGTTCAGCGGGAAGGCAGTATTACGGCGAAAAGGAAATGGACCTATTATGCAGATACTTTCCAGGCATATGAAGAACGTCTGACATTCCTTAACAACAACGGATATACGCAGATGACCGTATTTACCAAATTGCAGATGCTGCACTTTGTAACAGTAAATTATAAATACTTAAAAAATGACCCGGATGCGCGGGATGTGATAGTAAGAATGAGGGGAATCTTTGACGATTTCCTGCAGGACCCCGAAATCATAGACAGGCTGTCAGCAGAGCAGAAAAGGAAATATGAATGTTTTCGTAAAAGCCCACGTAAATATGAGTTGTCGGAGCATGCGAAGCAGATCTGTGAGCCGGTCAAAGAAGCAGCAAAAAAACCGTTTAGGGTATTAAAACGAATTATAAAGAAATGAATGGATGAAACTTCATGGAAGAAAAATGGACAACCGTCTTAAAACCGAAACATAATTTATGGGATGTAAATCTGAAGGAGTTGTTTTCCTATAAAGATTTGATATTTCTCTTTGTAAAAAGGAATTTTGTAACCAAGTACAAGCAGACTGTTTTGGGACCGTTATGGCTGATTATCAGCCCGATTATTACCACCCTTATGTATGTGCTTGTCTTTGGCAATATTGCGGGACTTTCTACGGACGGAACGCCGCAGATGGCATTTTACATGTCCGGTAATATTGTATGGACCTATTTTGCCTATTGTGTGAATCAGACATCCAATACGTTTGTGTCAAATGCGGGTGTATTTGGCAAAGTATATTTTCCAAGACTTGTGGCTCCTATTTCCACGGTCCTCACCGGATTGCTTGATTTTGCAATTCAGTTTGCACTGTTTGCGGTTATTCTGATTATCTATGCAGTGACGGGAACGGCAATCGGGATTACACCATGGGCGCTTCTTACGCCGCTTCTGATTATACAGCTGGCTATGCTTGGCATGGGAGTGGGGATTATCGTATCTTCCCTGACCACCAAGTACAGGGATCTGACAATTCTTGTAACGTTTGGCGTACAGCTTTGGATGTATGCCAGCCCCATTGTATATTCCGTAAGCCAGATACCGGAAAGGTACCGGTTTATTTATCTGTTAAATCCGGTATCCCCCATTGTGATGATATTCCGTTACGCGTTTCTGGGGACGGGCTACATTCCTTTTGTTTCATGGGGAATCAGCTGGATTACAACGATAGTGGTTATGATTATTGGAGTGCTTCTGTTCAGCAAAATCGAGAAGACGTTTATGGATACTGTGTAGGGAAGGTAGATTATGCAGGATACGGTTATCAAGATAGAAAATCTAAGGAAAAGATATAAATTAGGTACGATTGGCGGCGGCACCTTAAGTGCGGATCTCCAAAGCTGGTGGGCAAAAAAAAGAGGAAAAGAAGATCCTAATTTAAAAATTGGGGAAAAAGCATCAAACGGCGCAGAGTTCTGGGCGTTAAACGGTATCAACCTGGAAGTGAAAGCGGGAGAAACGCTGGGAATCATCGGTTCAAACGGTGCCGGTAAATCCACTCTTTTGAAAATTCTTTCCCGTGTTACGGCGCCGACAGAAGGTGAAGTGAAAATTAAAGGGCGTATTTCCAGCATGCTGGAGGTAGGAACCGGTTTTCACGGCGAACTGACCGGCAGGGAGAATATCTACCTGAACGGTGCCATATTAGGTATGAGCCGCAGCGAAGTGGATAAAAAGATGGAAGATATCATTGAATTTTCAGAGTGCCGGAAATTTATAGATACACCGGTAAAAAGATATTCTTCCGGTATGTATGTCAAACTGGCCTTTTCCGTAGCGGCACATCTGGATTCGGAAATACTCGTGATGGATGAAGTGCTGGCAGTAGGTGATATGAAGTTCCAGGAAAAATGTCTGGGCAAAATGGGTGATGTGGCTGAAAAGGAAGGCAGAACCGTTCTCTATGTCAGCCATAATATGAATACGATTCAGCAGCTTTGCAGCAGATGCGTGGTACTGGATAAAGGACGCATTATTTATGACGGAAACGTAGAAGAAGCAATCCGTATCTATATGGGAACGGTGAAGGAATCTCCGCTAATGCTTGATCTGACAGAATTTCCGAGAGCCGAGGAGCATGCCGGTCATGTGGCATTTATGAAAAGACTGGAAGTGGTGGGAGCAGACAGCAGCGTCTTTCCCATCGATTCCAAAATGCATTTCAAATTAACACTGACTACCGAACGGCAGGATTTAAAAATGTATATCCGGGCCATTATTCATTATGCAGACGGAACACCCGTGACCATGATCACTACGAAGGAAGCATTTGAGGCAAAATGTATGGAAGACACGGAAGTGCAGTTTACGATTGACACCATGCATATCGTGCCCGGTAAATATACGTTAAGCCTGATTTTATATGAGGTCAATCAGTTTGGAACGTTCAGAAATTGTGATGGTGTAAAAGACGCATACTGTTTTGAAATCAAAGCAGATGAAAACTTCGCACACCGAATGGAATGGAGTCATAGGTATTGGGGTCACGTATCGTTAGGAGAAATCGAGCTAAAAACAGAATAAAGGTTGTCCTGCTGATTCTGATGCTGCTTGTGGGAATCCTTCTAACAACCTATATCGTTACAGCACTTGGAGAAGATAGAGAACAGACAGAAGAATTTACCGGCATGCAAAAGCATATCAGGAAGTATGCCCATATCAGTATTGATGATGCCACACAGATTTTTCAGGATATCAGTTTTCATTCATACGACAGTATTTTTGATAATCAAACCATGATGAGCCTGCAAAAACTGCATGAAAAATATGGGCTGAAGGTAACGCTGTACGTTTTTGGAGAACTGGATACTTTTGATTTGGATAGCTTCCCGGATTTTTATAAGACGGAATTTCAGCAAAATGCAGATTGGCTGAAAATCGGTTTCCATAGCATAACGGAGCAGTCCCCGGAGGAAACAGGGCTTGGCACGGAGGAATTCCTTGAAGGATTCGAAAAGGTAAACCGTGAAATCTGCCGTTTTGCAGGGCAGGATTCCCTGGCACATGTTTTGAGACTGCACTATTGGTATGCAACGGACCCGATGGTGGAAGAGTTGAAAGAACGTGGCGTGGAAGGATTGTTATGTGGCAGAGCCACGAACGAGTGCTATAATCTGAAGGAGAAACAGATAAAAAATCTGTTACTTTCACGAGACGGAAAGCTTCATACGGAGATATCTTATTATGTTACGGACATACGTCTGGAAAAGACAGATGATGTGACAGGGGAATTGAAAAAAAGCAGAAATGACAGGATTATGGTGATTTTTACACATGCATGGTGTTTTGCAGAAAATCAGGATAAATTAGAGGAAGCGCTTAAGTGGCTGACAAATGCCGGATATGAGTTTACATTTTTGGAAGGAATGGATGATTAAATGAATAGTAACGCTCCTTTTTTGAGCATCATCGTACCGGCATACAATGTGGAAGATTATATCCGTCATTGTGTAGACAGTATTCTGCAGCAGACATTCACGGATTTTGAACTGATTCTGGTGGATGACGGAGCAAAGGATAATACCGGGAAGATATGTGATGAATATGCTGTACAGGATGAGAGAGTAAAAGTGATACACAAGGAAAACGGCGGTTTAGTCAGTGCCAGAAAAGCAGGACTCAAAGCCGCAGACGGCAGATATGTGGCATATGTGGACGGAGACGACTGGATTGCGTCGGATATGTTTTCAGTACTTTGCTGCAAAGCCGCTGAGACGGGAGCTGATATTGTAATATCGGATTTCGTGGCAGTGGGAGGAACAGAAGAGAAGCTGACGCAGAATATGCGTGCAGGTTTTTACTCCCGTGAAGACCTTATCCGTGAAGTATATCCTTCCATGCTCTGTGCGGGAGAATATTTTTCGTTTGGTTTCCAACCGTCCCTTTGCAGCAGGATTTTTCGAAAAGAACTGCTTTTTCCTTATCAGATGCAGGTGCCGGATCAGATACGGCTGGGGGAAGATGCAGCATGCAGTTATGCCTGTCTGTTAAGTGCCGAAAAAATCGTTTATCTGAAAGAAAGCTGGTTTTATTATTATCGTATGCGGACGGCATCTATTTCCCATGCAGCAGTCAGAACATATTACACGGAAGAAATCCTGATACTGGTGCATCTTCTTTACGATACTTTCAAAAGCTTTTCAGAATGGTGGGAGTTGTTAAAACCGCAGTTGTATTTCTATATCTGTTATATGCTGGATAATATGATTACACCGCACCTTACCTTTAAGGAACTTTTCTTTAGCCGGAAGTTAAAATATGAATTACAAAAATTAAAACAGGATTCTTTGGTGGAAATCATGTTGAAAGAAACCGCTGAGGCACGGACATCGTCCCGAATGAAGCGGATTCTTCGTACCCTTGCGGATGATACCGTGATAAACAGGTTAGAGCTGTTTTGCTTTTGTGTTTATGAGAGAGGAAAAAGGAGGTTTGGCAAACATTCATGAAATGCCTGATCATGCTTACAAAAAACTGGACGGATATGCAGAGTCTTAAGGACACAGAAGATGTGTGTGCATGGATGGACAATTATATCGGTAATACAGGGAATCTGATGTTTATGAATGCTGCCAGATTTTTAGCTACGTTGCCGGGCAATACCTGTGATTTTTATAACTGGTATAAAATGCATGAGAATCCCGATCAATACAAGGAAGAGATCAATGAAGAATATGATTGTGTATTATATCCCATGGCAAATGTTCTGCAGAGTAATACACAGTATCTGGAGGATATTCTGACGAGGATCAGAGGGATTCATATTCCGGTATTTATATTGGGAATCGGTATTACCTTAGAGGAGAATGATACCATAGAACATCTTGCCGGACAGATCAGACAGCCTGCGTCGGAACTTATTCATATTGTGGAAAAAAGCGGGGGAGCAATTGCCTGCAGAGGATATCTGACAAAGGAATTGTTTGACAGGTTAGGTGCGAAGGATATTGTCTTTGCAACAGGATGTCCGTCGCTTTATCAAAACGGTATTCTTCATATCAGTAATGAAAAGAAGGAACAGGCAGATTTTCATCCCGGATTAAATGGCCGGGTCCAGGATTTTCAGGAAGCGGTATTTCAGAATTCGTTTACCCGTTTTGGAGCAGATTATATTTGTCAGGACCAGTATAGCAGGGCATTATACCAGCCCAAGCTGTCTTTCACAGAGCTGCTTGAGAAATACGGATATACAGGTGTTAAGCTTCTGATGCAAAAGAAGGTACATTACTTTGCCGATTTAACTGAATGGTATACCTATATTCACGACAACATTGATTTTATGTTTGGCACCAGAATTCACGGAAATCTGATTGCACTTCTTGCGGGAAAACCGGCCTGCGTGTTTTTACGAAACGGACATACAGACCTGCGCGTGAAAGAGCTTGCAGATTTTTATGCTGTACCTACGGTGCAGAAGCTTAAGGGAAAACAAAATCTTTATGATATCTATATGGATATGGATTATACTAAGTTTAATGAAAGATTTGTGCAGAATTTTGAAAACTTCCGCACTTTCTGTGTCAGTCATTCTATCTGCCAGGATATTCCCCGTACGCCCAATCCTGTTTTTATGGAGGACAGACATGTAACAAGACCGCCCATGACCAATTATGAATATTTGCAGGAAGAATATGCGCATATGAACAAGGTGAAAAAGTGGTTGTACGAGAGGGGGATTAAACATTGAACATTCCGCGATTGTGGATCGTGATTCCCTGCTATAACGAGGAAGAGGTTCTGCCCGTAACCGCACCTTTATTTCTGGGGGAACTGAGAGAAC
>JBJFCA010000208.1:0-9798 GCA_051888725.1 Lachnospiraceae bacterium | reverse complement strand
GATAGCTTTCCAGGGTGGTTAACGTGGCTATATCCAGGTCATTGGTGGGCTCGTCCAGAATCAGTACATTGGGGGCTTCCATAAGAACCCGGCAGAGTGAGAGCCTTCTTTTTTCCCCGCCGGAAAGTTTTCCGATGAGTCCGTACTGGTCCTCTCCTTTGAACAGAAAGTTTTCCAGCATTCTGGCTGCCGTTACCTTTCCGTCCACCGTATCAATAATCTCTGCCACATCCCGGATATAATCAATGACCCGTTTGTCATCCGGCATGCTGCATTCCTGGGCATAATAACCGATTTTAATCGTCTGCCCGATTTCTATCTCTCCCGCATCCGGCTGTTCCGTACCGGTTATCATCTTCATAAGAGTCGTCTTGCCGCAGCCGTTTCTGCCTACGAACCCTACTCTGTCATTTTTTAGGAAAATGTAGGAAAAATCCTGTATAAGGGGTTTGCCCGGAAAACTTTTGCACACATGGGAAAGCGCAATGGTGGTCCTGCCCATGCGGTTGCTGACAGAGCTTAATTCCACATTGGCTTCTGTACCTTCCGTTTTCCGGTTCTTTAATTCTTCATAGCGCTCCAGCCTTGCCTTCTGTTTGGTTGAACGGGCTCTTGCCCCTCTCTGTACCCAGGCAAGCTCCGTCCGCAATATGGACTGTCGTTTTCTTTCTGCCGCTTCCGCCATTTCCTCACGATTCAGTTTCTCGGCAAGATATCCCGAATAATTGGTCTCGTGGGAATAAATCTTACCCCGGTCAATCTCAAGAATTCTGCCTGTCACGCTGTCCAGAAAATACCTGTCGTGGGTCACCATGATCACGGCGCCTTTTCTGCTTTTCAGCACGCCTTCCAGCCATTCGGCCATATCACCGTCCAAGTGGTTTGTGGGTTCATCTAAGATCAAAATATCAGAAGGGGTCAACAGGACACTGATGAGCGCCAGCCGTTTCTTTTGTCCGCCGGAAAGATGTCCGCATTTTTCATTAAAATCCGTAATCCCCAGTCTCGTCATCATATTTTTGGCTTCCGTTACACTTGCCTCACCATTTTCCCTTTGCAGTGCCTCCAACAGAGTATCCTCCGGACAAAATACCGGATGCTGGGGTAAAAAACGAATCACCATACCCTGGGCCTTTACTACCTTTCCTTCGTCCGGCTCTTCCAGACCGGCAAGTATTTTTAAAAATGTACTCTTTCCCGTGCCGTTGATACCGATAATGCCCACCTTTTCCCCTTCCTGCAAAAAGAAGGAGGCGCCGTTTAAAAGCTTTCTTTCTCCATATGCTTTTGTAATGTTATCCGCCGACAGAATATTCATGCTTCTACCTTTCCTTTACCCTTGCCTGTCTTTTACAGAGAAGCATAGGCTGCCACACGCAGCTTTCTGACCTCCTCCGTGGTACCTGCATCCGTTTTCTGGATAAAATACAGAAGTGTCATATTTTCAGACGGATCCATGGTAATATAATTGCCCGTCCAGCCATCCCAGCCATATTCGCCTACACTGGCATTGCAGCCTGCCCTGCCCGGATTCTCAAGAACCCTGGTCAAAAAGCCATAGCCGTAGCCCCAGAGGCTGTCCCAGCTAAAGTCCTCGGACTGTTCTTTCGTAAGATGTGACGTGGTCATCAATTCCACGGTTTTTCTGCCCAGAATCCGCACACCGTTAAGAGTGCCGCCATGCAGCATCATCTTTGCAAACTGCGCATAATCATCCACCGTGGACACAAGACCTGCACCGCCGGACTCGTATTTCACATCTTCGCCATAGCCTTCCAGACCCAGATGATTGTCCGTGTAAGGAATCAGCCTGCCTTCCTCACTGCTCCACTGATAGCAGGCACAAAAGCGGTTCCTCTTTTCCTTTGGCACCACAAATCCCGTATCCTTCATATTCAGAGGCTCGAAAATTTCCTTCTGTAAGAAATGGCCGAAGGTATCCCCTGAAATCACCTCTATGATACCGCCTAAAATGTCTGCTGACAAACCGTATCTCCATTTTTCACCGGGATGGAAACACAGAGGCACCCCTGCGATTTTTCTGCAATAGGTAAGGGTATCCGTATGAATCCCCCGGGAAAGCTTTTCTTTTATCTCACGAAACAACGCGTCCATCTGCCTGCCCGGCTCACAGCCCATATCCGGATAGGTGATTCCGGAGGTCATGGTAAGCAAATCCCAGATTTTCACCGGCCGCTTCGGTGCTGCAAGCCTGCCATCCTCTTCCATGACTTTACAATCCGCGAACTCCGGAATGTAAGCGGATACCGGGTCCCACAGATCGAGTTTCCCTCTCTCCAAAAGGATCATCACCGCTGCTGCCGTAATGGGTTTTGTCATGGAATACAGTCTGAAAATGGTATCCCTCTGCATGGGAATCCCCGCTTCTCTGTCCGCAAATCCCTGACTCTTAAAATACACTTCTTCATCGTTTTTCAACATCAGCACATTTGCACCTACAATATTGCCTTTGGCGATACCGTTTTCCACGATTTCATCCATCACCTTCTGATAATCTGTCATCTGTCTGCCCTCTTTCCTTTCTTCATGATTTGCTATCGGTTCCGCTTATCTTCCTGCCTCTTCTACAGGTATGTCCTGAAAGATCCGGATATCCCTGCCGTTCTTTATAAAAACAGGAATTACATCAAGTGGCGCATCCGCCATAATGGTCTGTCCGCCCTCATAAACAGTTCCGCTTACCGCATCCGTCCAGGAAGCGCCCTCCGGCAGATACACCTCTCTTTTTTTCGCATGCAGTTCCATGACCGGTGCCACTAAAACATCCGGTCCGAACATATAAGCATCCTCAATCTCCCAGCACCTTAAATCTGCCGGAAAGTCGTAGAATAAAGGCCGCATAACAGGGGAACCCGTTTCACTGGCTGCCCGCATACACTCTCTGATATAGGGACGCATATTTTCCCTTACAAAAAGATACTTCCTTAAAATCCTGTAATTGTCCTCTCCAAAGCTCCAGACCTCATTGTCCTGTCCGGAAGTGAGCTGACGTACATTGTCAATGTATTCCTGTTCTCTTTCATACCAGGGAGAACGCTCTCCATGCATACGGAATACCGGACAGAAAGCGCCCCATGCAAACCATCTGACCAGAAGCTCCCTGAAATCTTCATCCTGAATGTTGCCGCCCACAAAGCCGCCGATATCACTGGTCCACCAGGGAATACCTGCCATTCCCATGCTGAGTCCAGCCTGCAGCTGTTCGCGCATGGCACGGAAGGATGAATGAATGTCGCCGGACCAGGTCAGTACGCCATACTTCTGGCTGCCCGCCCACGCGCAGCGGACTAAGGACATAATCTCCTTTTCCCCGGATTCCTTTAAGCCCTCATAAAAGCCTTTTGCATACAAAGCAGGATAGATATTGCTGCACTGCAAAGCAGGACCTAAATAGTAACGGGTATTGTCAAAATCATAGGGTCCATACTCCGGCTCCGCTTCATCCAGCCAGAAAATACGAATCCCCAATTTATAATAATTTTCCCTGCATTTCTCCCAGACAAACTTCCGTGCTCCCGGGTTGGTGGCATCATAAAATATCGTATTTCCCATCCAGGTCATATGCAGTCCGTTGCCCCGGTCAGTATGTACCAGATATCCCCTGCTGTTCATCTCTCCGAAATTTTCACTGCGTTCATCCACTGTGGGCCACACTGAAACCACGGTTTCTATGCCCATACTTTTCAGTTCCTTTACCATGGCTTCCGGATCCGGCCAGTCTCTGGGCTCAAATTTAAAATCTCCCTGCATGGTCCAGTGAAAAAAGTCCACCACAATGGCATCCATTGGCAGACCGCGCCTTTTATGCTCCCGCGCCACGGCAAGGAGCTCTTCCTGGGTACGGTAACGCAGCTTACACTGCCAGTAGCCCAAACCATATTCCGGCATCATCGGGGTTCTGCCTGCTGCCGCACTGTAGTTTCGCTCAATCTCTGCCGGTGTATCCCCCGCTGTAATAAAATAATCCAGCTTTTTGGTCCGCTTTGCATACCACTCCGTTTTGTTGGTTCCAAAAGAAGCGGTACCGATAGCCGGATTATTCCATAAAAATCCATAGCCTCTGCTGGAAACAAAGAAGGGAACCGAAGCCTGGGAATTTCTCTGGGCAAGCTCCAAAACAGCTCCTTTTTTATTCAGATGCTTCTCCTGATACTGCCCCATGCCAAAAATTTTTTCATCATCATAGGCTTCAAACCGCGCCGTCAGTTCATAATCGGAAGAGCCCGTCACCGGCTTCAGTTCTCTGGCATCCACACGAATGGGCACGCAGTAACGGTTAATACGGTTGCGATTGCGCCAGTACTCTTCTGTCAGAACCTCTCCCTTTTGATTATAAAAACGTATCCACCCCTCCGGGTTTACCTCTGCTGTAATCTTTCCGTTTTGCAGCGTGGCAATCGTTCCGGTCTGATGATACTGTTTCCATTCCTCCCCCTGATACCAGGGATCCGTTACGTCCACCTCCGTAAAGGTAATGACAGGCGTCACTTCTTTTACCTTCTCACAAAGTGCCCAGTCATTCTCATCCATCTTCGGCTCTGCTGTCATACGCACCCGCAGAGAATCCTCGCCCCAGCATTCAATTACAACTTTTGTCAGTCCCTCTTCTATAATGAGTTTATTATTTTCCTGTCGTACCATTACTACCTCCTGTTCATCCGTTACGCTTTCCGGTTATATATTCCGGTGGAATACCCTATATTTTTTTCTTGTGATGCAGTACCAGTTCTACCAACCGGTATCCGATTATGCCGGACAGAATACCTACTGCAATACCGCCCAGCACATCCGTGGGGTAATGCACGTACAGATACAGTCTGGAAAATGCAATCAGGACAGCCGGTATCAGACAGATCTTCCACAGCCGTTTTTCCCCGGAACAGAAAAGAGCTGTCACAGCTGCAAAGGAAGCAGCAGTATGTCCCGAAGGGAATGAAAAGTCAAGCGGCTTTCGAATCAGAAGCTGCACTGTCCGGTTTACCTCAAAGGGCCTCATTCTGCCAAAAAGGGGCTTTAGAATCAAATTGCATAAAAAAGCATTCACACATAATGCCACTGCCATAACGGCGCCGCATTTTCGGGTCCTTGGCAACAGTAGCAAAACAACGGTCAGCAGGATCCAAAGGATGCCGGCATCACCAAGACCTGTAATAAAACGCATCCCTGCATCCAGAATGGGAGTACGCATATTTTGTATCAGATTTAATAATTTCAGTTCCATAATTTCAATTGCTCATATCCTTTATTTTCGGGGAACTCGTTCAAATATGAGAAAATCTGCTGCGGATTATGCATGATACCATTTTTCTCACAGGTATCCCGAAGTATATTCATGAGTTCCTCATTGTGGTCACTGACCACTTCATAAGCATAGCCGTATTTTTTCTGATATTTCTCCCGAAGTCCCGGGAAATGTTTATCCAGCGCCTCATAAAAATATTCTCTGTCCCCGTCTCTTAAGGTGACACCCATATTAAAAATCAGCACGCCCTTGACCCCAGCCTGTACACAGTCGTCCAAAATCCCTTCCACGTTTTCCTTCGTATCGTTAAGAAACGGCAGGATCGGTGTAAACCAGACCACTGTGGGAATCCCTTCGTCTCTTAAAATCTTCAGTACTTCGAATCTTCTGCTTGTGACGCAGACATTTGGTTCCAGGATTTTACAAAGCTCGTCGTCATAGGTGGTCAGGGTCATCTGCACCACACATTTTGCTTTTTTATGAATGCTTTTCAACAAATCCAGATCCCTGAGTATCCGGTCCGATTTCGTCAGGATCGCTACACCAAATTCATAATGATCTATGATCTCCAGACACCGTCTTGTTAACTTTAACTCTTCCTCGCAGTGCATATACGGATCACACATGGCCCCGGTTCCAATCATACATTTTTTTCGTTTGGAGCGAAGCTTTTCCTCTAATAACACCGGGGCATTCCGTTTCACTTCCACATCTTCAAAAGAGTGCGTAAAATGATAACAGGTACTCCGGCTGTCACAATAAATACAGCCGTGCGTGCAGCCCCGGTATATATTCATTCCATTTTCTGCAGAAAGAATTCCTTTCGCATCTACAAAGTGCATACTTTTACCATCCGAAATGTTTTACGAATCATGACATACATCAGCACAATAAACAAAAGTACATAAAATGGCAGTAATCTGATACTGATATAATTTGCAATCAGTCCGAATACAGGCGGCATAAACGTCGAGCCTACATAAGCGCTTGCCATCTGAATCCCGATAACTGCCTGGGAATTTGCTTCTCCAAAGTTAGCCGGGGTGGCATGAATGATGGATGGATAAATCGGCGCACATCCCAGTCCCATCACCACAAATCCGGCCAACGCTACAACATCCACCGGCAAGGGCAGTATCACTGCCATACATCCTGTAAGTAACACTGCAGTACCAATCTGAATCAGACGATAGTCCCCCAGTTTTTCGGAAATCAAACCGGAAAGAAAACGTCCTGCCGTAATCCCAATACAAAACAGGGAGGCAAATGCAGCTGCCCGTTCTGCACTGATTCCTTTTGCCCCAATCAGGTAACTGCTCGTCCACATGAGCAAAGTAGTTTCCAACGCACAGTAAGAAAACAAGCCTATAAGCATCTGCGGCACTCCCTTGATTTTCAAGGCTCCCTGTAATCCCACGACCGCCGTCTCTGCTTTTTGTTCCCTTTTCGTATTCACCTTCCAGACAGGCAGCGTCACAAGCAGAATCAGGGCAATACCAAACTGCAGGACAGACACAATACGATAACCGTTCTGCCATCCCGAAGTGGTCAGGGCATAACTCATGATGCACGGACTGATAATCGTACCAACACCCCAAAAGCAGTGCAACCAGCTCATATGCCGGGAATTATAATGCAGGGCCACATAATTATTCAGTGCCGCATCTATGGCACCCGCCCCCAGTCCATAAGGAATCCCCCAGGCGCAAAGCATCCAGAACGAAGTGGATACTGAAAAACCATACAGGGCAATTGCAGTCAGACATACACTGAACACAGTCACGATGTTTGCGCCCAGTTTTTTGGTGAGCCTTTCCGACAATAAGCTGGAACAGATCGTTCCTCCGGAAATGATCATGCTGACCAGTCCTGCATATGACAATGGTACCGACAAAGTCTCATGAATCACCGGCCACGCAGACCCAAGCAGGGAATCCGGCAGTCCCAGACTAATAAACGCCAGATAAATTAAAACCAATAATACTGTGTACATCTAAAACCTCCGACTTAAACCTCATAATCCATGCAGGTTCTGGATACGGTAAACGGTCTTACGTATGTATCTGCCACTGCCACATGGGCCGGATGAACGGCATACCCCTTTAATGCTTCTTCGGATTCCAGCAAAGCGTCCAGCATCACATCTGCATTGGAGGTGGCCAGCGGATGAATGTTAATCTTCATCTCTAAAAGTCCCGGTACGCTGCCAACAAGTCCCTCCAGTTCCCGCTTCATATTTTTCTTTATCTCTTCTTTTTCCTCTACCGTTTTTGTCTCATCTAATTTCCATAAAATAACGTGCTTTACCATGATTGGTGTCCTCCTGTTTTAAATGTGGTATTTATTTTATCATTTTTAGAAAATGATGTAAATTCACATTCTTATACTCTTAATTTGCAAGTGCAAGGATGGCATCCGGATCAAAGTTTCCTGTCCGAAGCATCTGAATCTCCACCTTGTATGGCGGGTAGGATTTTTTTGCATCCGTTGCATCTTTCACATAAGGCGTCTCCAATATCTTCGGGACATCCTCAAAATCCCTGTTATGCACAATGGCATGCAGGGCATCAAATCCAATGGTTCCCAGTCCGATGTTCTCATGTCGGTCCTTTGCGGCACCGCGCGCATTTTTACTGTCGTTGATATGGAATACCGCAATCTGGTTCTTCCCGAGGATACGGTCAAAATCCTCCATCACGCCATCAAAGTCATGCACGATATCATAACCGGCATCGGAAGTATGACAGGTGTCAAAGCAGACACGCAGTTTATCATTGTAAACAACTTTGTCATAAATACGAGCCAGTTCCTCAAAATTCCTACCAAGCTCGCTGCCTTTCCCCGCCATGGTTTCCAAGGCAATATTCACATTGGTCTCTTTGGTGAGCACTTCATTTAAGCCCTTTACAATGCAGTCAATCCCCGCTTCTTCCCCTGCTCCCACATGGGAGCCCGGATGCAGCACAAGCGTGTGACTTCCCATGGCTGCCGTCCTCTCAATTTCTGTAGAAAGGAACTCTACCGCAAGCTTAAAAATATCCGGCTTCACCGTATTTGCCAGGTTGATGATATAGGGTGCATGTACCACAAACTCCTGTATATCGTTTGCACGCATCAGTTCCCAGGCTTCCTCTATCCGAAGCTCTGATACCTCTTTCCGTTTCGTATTCTGCGGTGCTCCCGTATAGAGCATAAAAGTATTTGCCTCATAACTGAGTGCTTCTTTCACCGAGCCAAGCATCATTTCCGTGCCGCCCATACTCACATGACTTCCGATTTTCATGGTGTTGTCCATCCTTTGATTTTATAATTTTCCTGTTGTCTTCAGATACTGTAAAAATGCCCGGCAGCCCCTATCAATGTCACGGTACGTATCATCGAATTTTCCGCTGTACCAGGGATCAATCACATCCCTTGGCGTATCCGTAAACTCTAACAGAATGTGCATTTTCTCCCCGCGTTTGTGTCCGGTCATCCGCTCCATATTCCGCATGTTTGCACTGTCCATCCCAATCAGGTAATCATACTGATCATAATCTTCTGCCCGAAGCTGCACAGCGCGCTTGCCCTCACAGCTGATGCCGTGCCTGGCAAGTTCTGCCTTGGCAGGCGGATAGACAGGATTCCCCACGCCATTCCAGATTTCTTCTGTGCTGGTGGCAGCTGATGCGATGAAAAAGGAATCCGCCATATGCTGTTGTTCCACCATGGTTTTTAAAATGAATTCCGCCATGGGGGAGCGGCAGATGTTGCCATGGCAGATGAAAAGTATTTTTATCATTGTTATCAAACTCCTTATTTTGCCCGGAAATACCCTGTTTTGCAAGGGTTTCCGTGGATTTTATGTTTTGCTCTGGAATACCGGAATGTGGCAAATCAGAGCAAAGTTTTGCAAGTTATTACTCCCTGTTAGTAGTAAAATTGGTAGTAAAAGGAAGTTTCTTACTACTAAGAAAAAAGAGGAAGAACAAGTCTTCCTCCACATATCTAGATATCTGAGAACTCATGCCAAATTGCTTCTCGATTGCTTTCTAATTTCGAAACACGCTGTACTAGTCCATAGCAATGATTATCATATTCTGGCTTTACAAACTTGATACCTTCATCACATTCCGAAAACTTAAAGTTGTTCTTATAATGTGAAATTAGTTTTTTCATTTCAATTTCACTTTGTCCTTCTGTTTTATCCGCAGCGAAAAGATATATATATTGGCACCCTACTTTTTTAGTAATATCAATAATAATAGGTACTATAATTTCCCAAAAAATTCCAAACCCTAAGGGGATATCCACTTCCGCAGGAACCACAAATGCTTCGTTCTTGCATAAATGTCTTAATTCTATTGCAGATATACAATTGGGAACATTAATTGTGTTTTCAGATTGTCCTATCTCTGTCGATTCCGTTTTAGTATCAAGGCGATGATCTGCTATTTCAAACAAACGATCAACTTCATCCCCATACATTGAAAGACCAGCTTCATACATCTGTTGTATGCAATTCTCGTCTTTAGACTTTTTCACCTCAATAACTG
>JBJFCA010000207.1:0-2134 GCA_051888725.1 Lachnospiraceae bacterium | reverse complement strand
CAGCTCATTCAAAACCTCAAAGGCTGGATTACCGAGCTGGGCGAAAAACGGAAAGAGCTGCTAGCACAAAAAGTGGCAGAGGAAGCGACACTTCTTCCAAATCTGCTGATGAAGTATATGGAGATACGAAAGGAAGAACGGAAGGACTGGACAAGGGCTGGACAGAACCGGGGGACTTCACAGGACTTAAAGGCAGTCAGCGAAGCTCTGTCCTATCTCCGGCAAAAGGGGCTTTCTACTGTGGAGGACTTAGAAACGTTTCTGGAAGCGTCTGGGAAATCAGCCACCAATTACCGCAATCAGATGAAGCCAAAGGAAACCCGCAGCAAAGTGATTGACGGGATTCTTTCCGCCCGGACAGACTGTAAAGAATGTAAGCCCGTCTATGAGAAGTATAAGAAGATATTTTTCAAGAAAACAAAGGAGAAATTCAAACAGGAACACCCGGAGGTTGCTCGGTATGAGAAAGCCACTGCTTACATTGCCAAGCACCCGGAGGATAAAGACAGCACCAAAAAGGAGCTGCAACAGGAGCAGGAAAAACTGGTCAACGAAATTGCAGAACTGAAAGTACCGCTTAGTGAGGTGCAGGAGGATTTGAAGAAGCTGCGGGATATCCGCTACTGGGTACGGAAAGCCACACCCGGCACCGAGGAAAGCAAAGAGCCACCCAAGAAGCAGCCTCTCAAAGAAGTCTTGCAGGATAAGGCTGACGAGAAAAAGGCACAAAGAACTGCTCTGGCACAGACGAAAAACAAACAACAGGATATGGAACTTTAACAGGCACTTGCCATTTTCAACCAGAGAATGTCAGGTGCTTTTCTTATTTGTACGAGTGACGAGCTGAGCGGATATGCTTGCATATCCATTCAGCGACCACCGTGACAGCGTGGGAAGTTTTTCCCACGCATAAAGGAGGGATAGATTTGAATGTATTTGAAACTGTGAAGCAGTCCGTCACAACAAGACAGGCAGCGGAGCATTATGGAATCCATGTAAACAGGAACGGGATGGCTTGCTGCCCGTTCCATAATGATAAAACCCCAAGCATGAAGCTGGATCAGCGTTACCACTGCTTCGGCTGCGGTGCAGATGGGGATGTGATTGATTTTACCGCCGCTTTGTATGGGCTGGGAAAGAAAGAAGCCGCCGTACAACTGGCACAGGACTTCGGGCTATCCTATGAGGAATGGAAGCCGCCGGGAAAGGCGAAAAAGCCCAAGTCCCGGCAGAAATCCCCGGAGGAACAGTTTCAGGAAGCAAAGAATCGATGCTTCCGTATTCTTGCCGATTATCTCCATCTGCTTCGGGCATGGAGAACAGATTATGCCCCTCACTCGGCAGAAGAAGCCTTTCATCCACGGTTTGTGGAAGCCTTGCAGAAGCAAGCCCAAGTGGAATATCTGCTGGATGTGCTGCTGTTTGGGGAGACAGAGGAAAAAGCAGCCCTGATTATGGACTACGGAAAGGATGTGATACAGCTTGAACAGCGAATGGCAGAGCTTGCAGCCGCAGACGCAGCAAGAATTAAAAAACACCATGAACGCCATGCAGCCGCCCCAGAGCATTGAGGAAATCAAAGCGGGTCTGGAAACTACAGAGAAAGGCGGTGTCCGTCAGAGCATACGGAACTGTCTGACCGTATTCCAGCGTGGCCCGCTGCTCTCCGGGGCTATCGCATACAACGTTATGACTGACCGCAAGGACATCATAAAACCCATCGGTTTTCACAGAGAAGGCACAGCCCTGAACGATACAGATATGAAGTATCTGCTTCTCTATCTGGAAGAAAACTACGGGCTTACCAATGAGAAAAAGATTGATAATGCCATCGGGATTGTGGCGAATGAAAACAAGTACCATCCCATCCGGGACTACTTAAGTGACCTTGTGTGGGACGGTACAGAGCGAATCCGTTTCTGCCTGCGGCATTTTCTGGGAGCTGACGCAGATGATTACACCTATGAAGCACTGAAAATGTTTTTGTTGGGTGCAATTTCACGAGCTTTTCATCCGGGGTGTAAGTTTGATATCATGCTCTGTCTGGTAGGCGGTCAGGGAGCTGGCAAGTCCACCTTTTTCCGCCTGCTGGCAGTCCGGGACGAGTGGTTTTCAGATGATTTGCGGAAGCTGG
>JBJFCA010000206.1:0-10321 GCA_051888725.1 Lachnospiraceae bacterium | reverse complement strand
AATCAGATGGAGGACCGGGAGGCGGTGATCGCCATGCTTTGCAAGGAACTGTCTTTGTCTGAGGAGTATGTCAGAAAGCGTGTGGAAAAGTATTCTTCCATTGAAAGAATTAAAAGCAATGTAGATAAGGAAACCGGAGACAGGATTCGGGAATATGATCTTCCCGGCGTCAAGGTGGATGAGGACTATAAAAGGTTTTATCCCTATGGGGAGCTGGGGAGCAAAGTACTGGGCTTCACCGGCAGCGATAATCAGGGCATTATCGGCCTCGAGGTTATGTATGAAGAGTATCTGGCAGGGAAAAAAGGCACCATTCTTACCGTGACGGATGCAAGAGGAATAGAGGTGGAGGAAGCCGGAGAAAGCAGAATAGAACCCGTAAAAGGCGGGGATCTGCATATCAGCATGGATATCAATATCCAAAGCTATGCCACGCAGCTGGCTTACCAGGCCATGGAAACGAAGGAAGCACAAAGCGTCTCCATTATTGTGATGAATGTGAAGACCGGAGAAATACTTGCCATGGTCAATACGCCGGAGTTTGACTTAAATGCCCCATATGAACTGACGGACGATATTTTGAGGATTGCAAGTGGTACGGATGTATCGGGAGGCAGCGTTTCTTCAGGTGATGATCTGAATGAACAGGAGACGCAGAATTTACTGAATGCCATGTGGCGGAATGGCTGCATTAATGATACCTATGAACCCGGATCCACTTTTAAGATCGTAACGGCATCGGCGGGACTGGAATCCGGAGTGGTAACGCCGCAAAGCACCTTTTCCTGTCCGGGGTATATTATAGTAGAAGATAGAAAAATCAGATGCCACAAGGTAGGAGGACATGGTTCGGAGGATTTTGTGCATGCAACCATGAATTCCTGTAATCCGGTATTTATCACGGTAGGCCTTCGCATGGGTGCGGAGACTTATTACCGGTATTTTGAAAAGTTCCGCCTGTTAGAGAAGACAGGGGTGGATCTGCCCGGTGAAGCCGGCACCATTATGCACAAGAAAGAAAACATTGGTGCAGTGGAGCTTGCCACTATATCCTTTGGGCAGTCTTTTCAGATCACCCCCATCAAACTGTTAACCACGGCGGCAGGTATTGTAAATGACGGAAAGCTTGTAACACCACATTTCGGTGTAGAGGTCACTGATGAAGAAGGCAATGTTGTAAAACATTTTGATTACCCGGTTACGGAAGAGATTGTTTCTGAAGAAACATCGGAAACGATGCGCAGTATGCTGGAGATGGTGGTAGCGGAAGGCGGCGGGAAAAAGGCTTATATTGAGGGGGTCAGAATCGGTGGAAAAACGGCAACCAGTCAGACACTTCCCCGGGGAAGCGGAAAATACATTGCCTCTTTTGTCGGTTTTGCACCGGCAGATGATCCGCAGATTATTGCCATGGCAATTATCACACATCCGCAGGGTACATACTACGGAGGGCAGATTGCCGCACCGGTAGTCAGACAGCTTTTTGAAAATATTCTTCCTTATTTGGGTATTATGGATTATAATGAGAATGGTACAGGGGGAGAGTGAATATGCTGGGAATGTGTGTTACCGCAGCCGGTATTTCTTTTTTAACATGCCTGGCGGCAGGAATGCTTTTAATCCCTGTACTCCGAAGAATGCGTGTGGGACAGACGGTCCGGGAGGAAGGACCGCAGACACATATCAGAAAAAACGGGACACCGACAATGGGAGGGATTCTGATTCTGACATCCATGGCGGGGACCTCACTTCTGTTTGTCAGACAATATCCGAAGATGATTCCGGTATTGTTTCTGACCATCGGTTTTGGCATGGTGGGATTTCTGGATGATTACATAAAGATAGTGTTAAGAAGATCCATGGGATTGTCCGTTGTGGAAAAACTCATCTGCCAGCTTTTGATTACGGCTCTTTATGCAGGATATCTTAAGCATTATACGGATTCTGCTTTTCTTTTAAGGATACCGTTTACCACACAGCAGACAGATTTTGGTATTTATCAGATACCTGTTTTGTTTTTTATTACCATTGCCACGGTCAACGGTACGAATTTTACGGACGGACTGGATGGCCTTGCAGCCGGCGTGACGCTGATTGTGGCTACTTTTTTTACGGTCATAGCCATGGGAGAACACAGCGGTATAGAACCGGTTACCTGTGCTGTTGCAGGAGCCTTGCTTGGATTTCTGGTGTTTAATGTGCATCCGGCAAGTGTGTTCATGGGAGATACAGGTTCTCTTGCACTGGGCGGATTTGTGGTTTCCGCAAGCTATGCCCTGCATCTGCCACTCTTTATTCCCATTGTGGGAGTGGTCTACTTTACGGAGGTTTTGTCAGTGATCCTGCAGGTTGGTTTTTACAGGCTGACCCATGGCAGGAGACTGTTTAAGATGGCGCCGCTTCATCACCATTTTGAATTATTGGGGTGGTCGGAAGCCAAAATCACAGCAGTATTTACCATCCTGACGGCAATGGCATGTCTGATTGCCTTAACAGGATTATGATATGGTGTGAAATACATCGGAAAGGCGTGGATAGTAAGATGGATTTAAACAAAAAGAACGTATTGGTAGTAGGAGGAGGCAAGAGCGGAATTGCCGCAGCCGGACTCCTTACGAAAATGGGAGCAAAGATCATTCTGTTTGACAGCAAAGAATTGGTAAAACCGGAAGAACTGCAGGAAAAGCTTCCAAAAGGGTGTACGGCAGACTGCTACACGGGAATTCTTCCCGAAGAAGTGGAAAAAACAGTGGAGGCTGTGGTATTAAGCCCCGGTGTTCCCATTGAACTGCCTTTTGTACAACAGTTTACAGAAAGAAAGATTCCTGTTCTGGGGGAAATTGAACTGGGATACCAGATGGAAAAGGGACGCCTGATTGCCATTACCGGAACCAACGGAAAAACCACAACCACCACCCTGGTGGGAGAAATCATGAAAGCATACTGTAAGCAGGCATTTGTCGTGGGAAATATCGGAAATCCCTATACGCTGGAGGCGGACCGTACCACGAAGGATTCCGTAACGGTGGCGGAGATCAGCAGCTTTCAGTTAGAGACAATCCGGGATTTCAAACCAACGGTTTCCGCTATTTTAAATATTACACCGGATCATCTGAACAGGCATCATACCATGGAGAATTATGCTGCGGTGAAGGAATCTATTTCCAAAAACCAGAGCAAAGCGGAAACCTGCGTGCTGAATTATGAGGATCCCTATCTTTCCGAATTTGCCGGGGAATGTCCGGCAACGGTCGTGTTCTTTTCTTCCGGTCACGAGCTTTCCGAAGGCTATTATCAGGAAGGCGATTATATTGTCAGAAAGCATAATGGCTGCAAGGAAACCATTTTGAATATTTACCGGGATATGAATCTGGTAGGACAGTGCAATGTGGAAAATGTCATGGCAGCGCTGGCGATTGCGGACAGCATGGGGGTACCCAGAGAAACGTCCCTGGAAGTGATCCGCAGTTTTCATGCGGTGGAGCACAGAATAGAATATGTAGCCGAAAAAAACGGAGTGATTTATTATAATGATTCCAAGGGCACCAATCCCGATGCTGCAATCCAGGGCATTAAGGCAATGAGCAGACCTACGGTACTGATCGGCGGGGGATATGACAAAGAGATACCGTTCGATGCCTGGGTGGAAGCATTCGGAGATAAAGTGAAATGTCTGGTACTCGTTGGACAGACAAAAGAAATCATTGCAGAATGTGCCAGAAAGCATGGATTTACCAATATCAGAATGGCGGATACGTTCAGGGAAGCCTTTGATATCAGTGTGGCGGAAGCCAAAGCAGGAGATGCTGTTTTGCTTTCTCCCGCTTGTGCAAGCTGGGGCATGTTCAAGGATTATGAAGAGCGGGGCAGAATTTTTAAGGAATATGTACATGCATTGAAGGAGTGATAGGGTGAGGAAGAATAGAAATAAGGGACAATCTGAATATTTCTTTGATTACAGCCTTCTGTTCATAGTGTTGTTTTTGCTGGGCTTCGGTCTGATCATGCTGTACTCCACCAGTTCCTATGAGGCCTTACAGAAGTACGGCAGCTCGGCTTATTATCTGAAAAAACAGCTAAAGGCAACGATATTGGGTCTTGTGGGAATGATCATTGTTGCCAATATTCCCTATCATTTCTGGGAAAAGTTTTACGGGATCGGCTATGCGCTATCCGTGATTCTGCTGTTGCTGATTATACCCTTCGGATATGAATCCAACCATGCCAAAAGATGGTTCCGTATCGGCGGCCTGTCCATTCAGCCTGCTGAAATTGCAAAGCTTTGCATGATTCTGTTTTTTGCGGTGGTGATTTGCAAAATGGGCAATACGGTCCGCACGTGGAGGGGGTTCATTACCCTGATGGCCATGGTGCTGCCTATTGTCTTAATGGTCTGGAAAATCACCTCCAACATGAGTTCGGCAATTATTATTCTGGGAATTGCTTTTCTGATGGTATTTGTGGCAAGCCCTGATTATAAAAAGTTTATTGTCATGGCGGTGAGTGGTGTAAGCCTTGTGGCGGTTGCCATATTAGCCATTGTCAATATGGCAAATGTGGAAGGAATGGGCTTCAGATTTAAGCGAATTCTTGCATGGCTGGATCCCGAAGCCTATGTGAGTGATACCGGTTACCAGACCCTGCAGGCCCTGTATGCCATCGGCTCCGGTGGTATCTGGGGAAAAGGACTGGGGCAAAGCATGCAGAAGCTTGGCTTCATACCGGAAGCACAAAACGATATGATTTTCTCCATTATATGTGAAGAGTTGGGGCTGTTCGGTGCCATTGCCATTATCCTGTTGTTTGTGATGCTCATCTGGAGACTGATGGTCATAGCCAATAATGCACCGGATCTGTTTGGTGCGCTTTTAGTCGTTGGCGTTATGGGACACATGGCAATCCAGGTGATTCTGAATATTGCCGTTGTAACAGCGACGATTCCCAACACAGGTATTTCCCTGCCGTTTATCAGTTACGGCGGTACGGCGGTATTATTCCAGTTAGCGGAAATCGGTCTTGTTTTAAATGTGGCAAAAAAGATTCCGTTAAAGGACAATTAACGAAGTTAACTGAATTTCACCTTTTCCCCCAAGCAGAATACAATAAAGATAACAGGTCTTTCTTGGGGGAATGATTTTGGATACCATATACATTCATGGGGGTATTACACTGCAGGGACAGGTACGGATTCAGGGTTCCAAAAATGCAGTGCTGCCGATTATGGCAGCGTCTCTTCTCACGAATGGTGTCTGCAGTATGGAGAACTGTCCCAGACTGCGGGATGTATACCTGATGCAGATATTGCTGAAAAGCTTAGGATGCAAGGTTGTCTGGGAAAAAGACCGGCTTAAGATTGATGCTTCCAAAGTGGATATGCTGCATGCCTTATGCGGTATGCCCGGGGAAGCAGTGACGGGAATGCGTTCTTCCGTGATTCTTTTGGGCGCACTTCTTGGAAGAGTGGGAGAAGTGTTTCTGGAATACCCGGGCGGATGTGTAATTGGCAAAAGACCGATTGATATCCACATGGATGCATTACGACAGATGAATGTTTCTTTTGAGGAAACGGCACAGGGAATACATGCTTTTACCCGGAAACTGAAAGGTGCGGATATCACCCTGCGGATGCCAAGTGTGGGAGCTACGGAAAATGTGATTCTGGCCGCCGTATGTGCAGAGGGCGTCACGATGCTTCACGGGGCGGCAAGAGAACCTGAGGTGGCGTGTCTGTGTGAGTTCTTAAACAAATGCGGTGCCGGGATTGAGGGAGCCGGCAGTGACACACTGAAGATTACCGGACAGCGATCTCTGACCGGATGTGATTTCAGAATACCGGGAGACAGGATTGTGGCAGGTACCTATCTGTGTGCCTGTATGGCAGCCGGCGGAGAAGTGCTGCTGCGGGACGCGCCTGTCGTGCATATGCGTTCAGTTCTCCTTGCAGCTGAGAAAATGGGGGCGGGTATCCAGGAAACCAAAGAAGGGATTTATGTGCAGATGCACGAGAGACCCAAAGCACTTTCCCGGCTTGTCACACAACCTTATCCCGGGTTTCCGACGGATATGCAGTCCCTGTTTCTGACAGTATGCACGCTTGCCGAGGGAGAAACCCTGATACGGGAAACGATTTTTGAAAACCGTTTTCATACAGTGGATGCACTGAATGCCATGGGTGCAGACATCACAAAACTGGATGCGGAAAGTGTAAGAATTAAGGGCGTTGAAAAACTGCATGGCACCACTATGGAAGCAGCGGAGCTGCGGGGCGGTGCATCACTTATCGTTGCCGGAGCGGCGGCGGAAGGAGCCACAGTTGTGGACGGCGGAAGATACATTGAAAGAGGATATGAGAATATCTGCAGGGATCTGCGGGAGTTAGGAGTGCGAATATACGGTGTATAGTGATTACAGAGAAAAGAGAAGAAGAAACATTCTTATAAAAATGCTGATCTTTCTGATCACAGCGGCAGTTCTGGCAGGAGGCGGCTATCTTTTTTATGATGCCCACATGGTGGAAAACGTGACAGTGACCGGCAATGTGCATTATACCAGTGAAGAAATCAGGGACATGGTAATGAAGGATGAACTGAGTCACAATTCCCTTTACCTGTCTCTGGTCTATAAAAACAAACAGATCAAGGATATCCCGTTTATTGCTTCCATGTCCGTGGAAGTGGTGGCACCGGACAGTATTAAAATTGTTGTGAACGAAAAGGAACTGGCAGGGTATTTAAAATACGTGGGGCAGAACGTGTATTTTGATGATGAAGGTACGGTCATGGAAATCTCGAATACTTATACAGCGGGAATACCGGAGGTTACGGGACTGGCTGTGGATGAAGTGGTATTAAACAAAAAGCTTCCGGTGGAAGATCCGGAGATTTTTGAACTGATTTTAGAGGTGACAAAGGGCCTGAAAAAATATGAGGTTAATGCGGACAGGGTTTCCTTTGAATCCGGGAAAAAAATTATCCTGTATATGGATCAGATCAGAGTGCTGTTAGGCACCAGAGATTACCTGGATGAAAAATTAAACCGGCTTTCCAATATGTCGGAACAACTGAAAGGTCTGTCCGGAACCGTAGATTTACGGGAAGATGACGGAAGCGACGGATTCAGAACGATTTTTACCCCGGATCCTGCGGAATAAAAAATCACTGTAATTTTATAAAAAAAGAGGTTGCTAATTTACATAAATAATTATATGATAGATTATATGGAGTTTAGTAGGAAGTAAGGAGGATAAACCCTTGTTAGAGATTAAGTCAAATGATGCTGAATCTGCAGCTAAGATTATCGTAGTAGGTGTCGGTGGTGCAGGTAATAATGCTGTGAATAGAATGGTGGACGAGAATATTGACGGCGTGGAATTTATCGGTGTAAATACGGATAAGCAGGCGCTGCAGCTTTGTAAGGCTCCCAAGCTTTTACAGATCGGTGAGAAGCTTACCAAGGGACTTGGTGCAGGTGCCAAGCCGGAAGTTGGTGAAAAAGCAGCGGAAGAAAGCGCCGAAGAGATCGCGGCAGCACTGGAAGGTGCAGATATGGTATTTGTAACCTGTGGTATGGGAGGCGGTACCGGTACCGGTGCGGCACCTGTAGTTGCAAAGATTGCAAAAGACATGGGCATCCTGACGGTCGGCGTCGTAACAAAGCCTTTCCGTTTTGAAGCTAAGGCACGTATGGCGAATGCTCTGGCAGGTATTGATCATATTAAGGGAAATGTTGATACACTGATTGTCATTCCCAATGATAAGCTTCTTGAGATTGTGGACAAGCGTACCACGATGCCGGAAGCCCTTAAGAAAGCTGATGAAGTGCTGCAGCAGGCAGTTCAGGGAATTACCGACCTGATTAATGTACCTGCAGTGATTAATCTGGACTTTGCAGATGTGCAGACTGTCATGAAGGACAAGGGAATTGCACACATCGGTATCGGTGTGGGCAAGGGTGATGATAAGGCACTGGAAGCTGTTAAGATGGCAGTGGAAAGCCCTCTGCTGGAAACCACGATTACCGGTGCTACCCATGTCATTATCAACGTATCCGGTGATATCACCCTGAATGATGCTTCAGAAGCTTCCGATTATGTAAGAGAACTGACCGGAGATGATGTCAACGTAATCTTCGGTGCCATGTATGATGAGACAAAGGCAGATACCTGTAGTGTTACCGTGATTGCAACCGGTATTGAAGCACCTGCGGACAAGAATACTTTGGGAACAAAGCCGGGATTTGGTCCTTATACAGGAGCAAACCGCTTTATCCAGCCTACTTCCTATCAGATGAATACGCAGGATTCTTCCAGAAAGCCGGCTACAACGGCTACCGGTACGATACCTAATGTGAGTCCCGCTGTAAACGGTATCAACAAACCTACCGATCTGCGTGCCAATGTGGCATCAAAATCTCTGAAGATTCCTGATTTCTTACAGAGAAACAAGTAAAGAACATAATAAATTTAAGAACATACAGTAAACCGGAAAAGTACATGCTTTTCCGGTTTTTTTGTCGAAAGAAACGGGATAAAAAAGATGATTGCAGGTGTAATAGTGACAAATTCTGCACATGAAAGACCTTATAATCAATCTCATACGGAAGAACATGAAAGGAAATCAGACAGGCAAAAGGGGGTTGGACATTGCAGTATGAGGTATATATAGACAGTTTATTCCTGCTCAATTTTGCCATGAACCTGTATCTTATGATACTTGTCAATGAGAGCCTGCATGGCGCAGCCACAAAGAAACGCCTTGTAGCAGGAGCAGCGATAGGGGGAGCGGGTTATTGCCTGATGTTTTTTCTGCCTGTTTCCATAGTGCCTGTCAGAGTATTATTTGGAGCAGTCATTGTCAATGCCGTGATGCTTTTGTTTACCTTTCGTGCAAAGAATATCAGGTTTTTTCTGAAGCTTCTTGAAAAAGCCTATTTGTATGCTTTTATTTACGGGGGATTCTTCCTTGCCCTGCTGCATCTTGTCCCGCAGTTTGCACAGCATATGCTCACCGTAGGAGGTGTGCTTTTACTCGGAGGTTTCCTGTTTCTGATCCTGTTAGGAAAATTACATAAAAGAAGGGGAGATGATGCTGTATTTGTGCAGATTGGTATCAGGGATAAAAAGGAGCGTATCAGATATCTGACAGGTCTTGTAGATACAGGGAATACGCTGCGTGAACCAATCAGTAAACAACCGGTCTGTATCATGGAGACGAAGGATTTTCAAAAACTGTTTCCGGAGGGCCTGGCGGGAGGACGTGTCATTCCTTTTCGCAGTATCGGATGTGCAACGGGTATTTTGTGGGGATATCCGTTACCGGAACTGCGTATAGAGGTATTAGGAAAGCAGCATGTATGCAGGGATGTGTATATAGGGGTCAGTGAAAATAAAATATCGGCGCAGGGAAAATACCAGATGCTGGTTCATCCTGCATGCATGGAAAGATGATGAAAAGTGAAAAAGGAGGATGGAAAATGCTTACATTTATGGCAACGGGGAATGAATTTGCTGAAAAAATGAAAATGAAATTCCGGTGCAGGGAAAGAGGATATTTCAAAATTCATACCTGTCAGAATGAAGAAAATGAAATACATTATATAGGAGGTACGGAAGTACTGCCGCCACCTCTTGAGAGCTGGAAAGAAAATGAGATTATCGGGGAACTGGAGACGGAAGCTGCAGAGGAAGCCAGATCCATACTGATTGAACACAATTTACGACTGGTAGTATACATAGCCAAAAAGTTTGATAATACAGGTGTGGGGGTGGAAGATCTGATTTCCATCGGCACCATCGGGCTCATTAAGTCGATTAACACTTTTAATCCCGGAAAAAATATCAAACTTGCCACCTATGCGTCACGCTGTATTGAAAATGAAATCCTTATGTATTTAAGAAGAAACAACAAAACAAGGCTGGAGGTTTCCATAGACGAACCGCTGAATGTGGACTGGGACGGCAATGAACTTTTATTGTCTGATATACTGGGAACGGACGAAGATATCATCTATCGTGATCTGGAAATGGAGGCGGAGAAAAAACTGCTGATGAGAGCAGTCAGCAAGCTTTCGGAAAGAGAAAAAACCATTGTGAACTTAAGGTTTGGTCTGAATTCAACGGATGGAAAGGAACTGACACAGAAAGAAGTGGCACAGCTTTTAGGCATTTCCCAGTCTTATATTTCCAGACTGGAAAAAAAGATCATGAAACAATTAAAAAGAGAAATTGAACGTCAGTAAAAAGTATGATAAACTTTTTTTACAGGGAGTCCTTTTCGCAAGGGCAAATGCGACTCCATGTACAGCGAAAACCTTGTGTCGTGCC
>JBJFCA010000205.1:0-10428 GCA_051888725.1 Lachnospiraceae bacterium | reverse complement strand
CGTATTGTCGGTGATACAATGGGTAAATATCACCCTCATGGTGACAGCTCCATTTATGGCGCCCTGGTAAATATGGCACAGGACTGGAATTTCCGCTACCCTCTTGTAGACGGACACGGTAACTTTGGTTCCATGGACGGAGATGGCGCCGCTGCCATGCGTTATACCGAAGCACGTCTTTCCAAAATTTCCATGGAACTTCTGGCAGATATCGGAAAAGATACGGTTGATTTTGTACCTAACTTTGATGAAACGGAAAAAGAGCCGGTTGTACTTCCCAGCCGTTTTCCCAATCTTTTAGTAAACGGTACTACCGGTATTGCAGTAGGTATGGCTACCAATATTCCTCCTCACAATCTTCGTGAAGTGGTAAGTGCGGTAGTCAAGATTATTGACAACAGGGTAGAAGAAGGAAGAGACACGGATATTGAGGAAATCCTTGATATTGTAAAAGCACCTGATTTTCCTACAGGCGGTCTGATCCTTGGTACCAGAGGAAGTGAGGAAGCTTATCGTACGGGACGCGGCAAAGTAAGAGTCAGAGCTGTCACCAATATTGAAACCCTTCCAAACGGCAAGAGTCAGATTATTGTAACAGAGCTTCCTTATATGGTAAATAAGGCAAATCTGATACAGAAAATTGCCGAACTTGTGAAATTAAAGAAGATTGACGGCATTACGGATTTAAGAGATGAATCCAACCGTGAAGGTGTAAGAGTGGTGATTGAACTTCGCCGGGATGTCAATGCCAATGTGATTTTAAATCTTCTTTATAAGCATACACAGCTGCAGGACACTTTTGGTGTCATCATGCTGGCACTCGTGGATAACCAGCCTAAGGTCATGAATCTTCTGGATATCCTGAAAAATTACCTGAAGCATCAGGAAGATGTAGTAACCAGAAGAACCAAATATGATTTAAACAAGGCAGAAGAAAGAGATCATATTTTACAGGGTCTTTTAAAAGCACTGGATCATATTGACGAAGTCATTTCCATTATCAGAAGCAGTGCAAATGCACAGATTGCAAAAGAAAGGCTGATGGAACGCTTCGAGCTTACGGACGTACAGGCACAGGCAATTGTAGATATGCGTCTGAAAGCGCTGACAGGTCTGGAAAGAGAAAAAATAGAAAATGAACATGCAGAGCTCGTTGCAAAAATTGCAGAGTTAAAGGCAATTCTTGCAGATGAAAAGCTTCTTCTTGGTGTGATTAAAAAAGAAATCACAATGATTGCCGATAAGTATGGTGACGACAGAAGAAGCAAGATCGGATATGACGAACTGGATATTTCCATGGAAGATCTTGTACCCAGAGGAAATACGGTCATTGCCATGACAAAATTAGGGTATATCAAGCGGATGACTGTAGATAATTTCAAAGCTCAGAACAGAGGCGGTAAAGGAATCAAGGGTATGCAGACGATTGATGAGGATTATATTGAAGACCTCCTCATGACGACTACCCACCACTATCTGAATTTCTTTACCAACCAGGGCAGAGTTTACCGGTTAAAGGCTTATGAAATACCGGAAGCCGGCAGAACGGCAAGGGGTGTTGCCATCATTAATCTCCTGAATTTAAATCCCGGAGAAAAGATTACAGCCATGATTCCCATCAGTAATTACGATGATCAAAAGAATCTCTTTATGATTACCAAGAAGGGAATTGCCAAAAAAACACCCCTGATGGAATACAGCAATGTCCGTAAAAACGGTCTTGCTGCCATCAATTTAAGGGAAGATGATGAGCTGATTGAAGTGAAAGTTACCAATAAGGAAAGCGAAATCTTCCTTGTGACAAAATTTGGTATGTGTATCCGTTTCAAGGAAACCGATGTAAGGGCAACCGGTCGTACTTCCATGGGTGTAATCGGTATGAATCTTTCCGATGGAGACTGTATTGTAGGCATGCAGCTTGCTTCTCAGGGAGATTCCCTGTTAATTGCTTCTGAAAACGGACTTGGTAAACGGACACTTATGGATGAATTTACCATACAGAAACGTGGCGGTAAAGGTGTGAAATGTTACAAGATTACCGAAAAGACAGGGGATGTAGTTGGTGTCAAAGCGGTAAACGATGACAATGAGATCATGATGATCACCACAGAAGGTATCATTATCCAGCTTCGTGTACAGGAAATTTCTACTTTAGGCCGTATTACATCCGGTGTAAAGCTGATTAACTTAAATGACGGAGTAAAAGTAGCACAGATAGCAAAGGTACGTGAAAAAATAGTCAGTGACAACAAAGAATTTGAAAACATTGAAGATGCAATAGAGGCATCCGGAGATACAGAATTCTTTGAAGAAGAAGATTCCGAGGAAGAAAAGATTTATAAAGGGGAAGATACAGAAACTTCTGAGGATCAGGATTCTGAAGAATAAGCTGGAATAGGGAGAAAGTGATGTTAGAAAAATTAAAGAAAAGATCAGTAGCCAAGATCCTGCCGTTAGCGATTATCCTTATGATTATCGGTGCAGTGCTTCTTGTTATATTCGGACCGGATTGCATTAAGGTTATCAAGGGACCGGTTCCTTTTGAAAGCCTTACAAAGGATGATCTTAAAAATAAGGATTATGTGGTGATTGACTACGATTACAATTTCGGATCTTTTGCAGAAGAAACCTCCACCACTACAAGAAACGGAGTAAAAGTATCCGAAAAAAGTTCCGGTGTCATGTATGCCATTCCTATCGGAAATATCAGGGACTATTATGATTCCGGTGAAAATATTCAGTTTATGGGGATTTATTTTAGTTCCAAGTACTACAATGATCTGCTGAAAATTGATAATAATATGGCAGATTTTAACCAGAAATATGAAGAGTGGTATTATGATTATACCATGACCAATGAGGAACTTTTCAGTACGCTGGATGAATATCTCACCGTAAAAGGGCAGATCCTTCCCATGAATAGTGAGATGAAATCTTATTATAAGGAACTGTTTGAAGATTATAACTTTTCCGATGATGAGATTAATGAAGCATGTGCTTTCTACTATATCAAAACAGATCACATGGAAAGCGGCAGCATAACAGCCGTCATAATCTGGAGTATTGTGGGACTTCTGTTGATTCTGTCCATGATTGCATTGTTAATTTATGCTTTTACGGGCGGTTTCCAGAAAGGAATGATAAAAGCACTGAATGCGAAAGGTGCTTCTGAGCTTGAAAAAGTATCTGCAGAGTATGAGACGGGATTTCCCGTGAATAAAGATATCAGACTGGGAAGAAATTATATTATCAACAGTACTTCTGCAAAAAGCAGTGTTGTTTATTTGAAGGATTATGTATGGGCTTATATGGAGGAAACGAAAAATAAACAATATTTTATTACCGTTTCTACTACATATACCGTGAAATTTCTCGGAAGGGGAAAAGAAGTCTGCATCATCCCCGTTAAAAATAAAGAGATGGCACTTGATCTTTTAAACAAGGTTCATGAAAGATTTCCCGCCATGATTTTAGGATTTTCCAATGATCTGGAATTTCTTTATAAATCAGACCGTAACGCTTTCTTAAACCTGTATGAAGAACGGATGAATTCTGACCGGACAGACACATAATTTTTATAATTTCTTCTTGCAAAAAAATATCGGGAATGGTAATATATTTCGGTAATTGTATTGTATCTTCCATCAGGGAAGAATGATAACAAGGAGGAAAATTTCATATGAGAGACAAAAAAGTAACTAAGATGGTACAATTGGCCATACTTATCGCCATTATCGCATTAATGGCGTTCACCCCGATTGGATTTATTAAGACCGGCGGTCTGGAAATCCAGTTGATCATGATACCGGTAGTCATCGGTGCCATGTTGTTTGGTCCTTTAGCAGGTGCAGTCTGCGGTGGAGCATTCGGTGTATTAAGCTTTATCCAGTGTTTTGGGATGAGCCCCTTTGGTGCAATGTTATTAAGCATTAATCCATTACTCACATTTGTGGTATGTATTCCTACCAGAATCTTAACAGGGTATCTGACCGGACTGCTTTTCCAGTGGTTTAAGAAAATTGACAAAACAAAGACTGTATGCTATTTTGCAGGTGGTCTTATCGGAGCAGTTTTAAACACAATTATTTTCATGTCTGTTCTGATGCTCAGTTTTGGTAATACCGAATACATGAGAAGCTTAAATGCGAATAATCTGAATGTGCTGGCATTTGTAGTAGCATTCGTAGGAATCAATGGTCTTTTGGAATGGCCGGTAACCTGTATTGCAGGTGGTGCAATCAGTAAAGCCGTACAAAAGGCTCTGAAAATGTAATTGATAAGTTTGCAGGACAAAGGTGTCTTGGAGATCACTCTCTTTGACACCTTTTTTAGTTGATAAAAAATCCTGTATAAAAAGGAGGAGAAACATGACGAAGTACATTTTTGTGACAGGTGGTGTAGTTTCCGGTCTGGGGAAAGGAATTACGGCAGCATCTTTAGGAAGACTTTTGAAATCAAGGGGACTCAAAGTAGCTTCCCAGAAGCTGGATCCATACATTAATGTAGATCCCGGAACCATGAGCCCTTATCAGCATGGGGAAGTATATGTAACGGAAGACGGGGCAGAGACGGATCTGGATCTTGGTCATTATGAAAGATTTATTGATGAAGATTTAAATAAATACTCCAATCTGACAACAGGAAAAGTTTATTCTAACGTTATCGGTAAGGAAAGAAGGGGTGAATACTTAGGAAGTACCGTACAAACCATTCCGCATATTACCGATGAAATCAAACGTTTTATTTATAATGTGGGTAAGAAAACGGATGCGGATATCGTGATTACAGAGATAGGAGGTACCATTGGGGATATTGAAAGCCAGCCTTTCATCGAAGCAATCAGGCAGGTAGGACACGAGGTAGGAAGTGAAAATTCCCTTTATGTGCATGTAACACTGGTACCTTATTTAAAAGCTTCCGGGGAACATAAGTCGAAGCCTACCCAGCATTCTGTAAAAGAATTACAGGGACTTGGTATTTCACCGGATATCATCATTTTACGTGCGGACGAACCCATTACAGATGAAAGCATTTTTCATAAGATTGCCAACTTTTGTAATGTAAAACCGGACTGCGTCATTGAAAACCTGACACTTCCTGTTCTTTACGAAGCGCCTCTGATGCTGGAAAAGGCAAATCTTTCTTCTATTGTCTGCAGGGAGCTTCATATAGATGCACCGATGCCGGATCTTACGGAATGGGAAAATCTGATTGCAAGAATTAAACAGTTAAAGGATACGGTCACCATTGGTCTGGTGGGAAAATACGTACAGCTTCATGATGCTTATCTGTCCGTTGCGGAAGCACTTCGCCATGCAGGATATGCCGAAAATACGGAAGTAAAAATATCCTGGATCGATTCGGAAACCTTAAAAGAAGATAATTATGAAGAAATATTAAGTACCGTGGACGGCATCATTGTACCGGGAGGTTTCGGAGACAGAGGCATTGAAGGCATGCTTCTTGCAGCAAGATATGCAAGAGAGACGAAAACCCCTTATTTCGGCATTTGCCTGGGTATGCAGATTGCCGTAATCTCTTTTGCAAGAGATGTAGCCGGTATTAAAGATGCAAATTCCGGTGAATTTGATTTTACCTGTGCTCATAAAGTAATTGATTTTATGCCAGGTCAGAGCGATGAAATCGATAAAGGCGGAACATTGCGTCTTGGCAGCTATCCCTGCGTCATTAAAAAGGGTACCATGATGGAAAAATGCTACGGACAGACAGAAATCAGAGAAAGACACCGTCACAGATATGAGTTTAACAATGAATACAGAGAAAAACTGGCAGATTGCGGATTGATTTTAAGCGGTACCTCTCCGGACGAACGACTGGTGGAGACGGTAGAGCTTTCTGATTCACCTTTTTACGTAGGTGTTCAGTATCACCCTGAATTTAAGAGCCGTCCCAATAAAGCGCATCCTTTATTTAAGGGCTTTATCGCAGCTTCCCTTCAGAATAAAGGTGTCGACCACCTGCACTAATCCGTCTTCTTCGTTGGAGCCGGTTACAAAATCAGCAACAGCCTTGACTTCGTCTCTGGCGTTTTGCATGGCTACGCCGATTCCTGCATAGGAAATCATGCTGATGTCATTGTAACCGTCTCCACAGCAAACAGCTCCTTCTTTTTTAAGTCCGATGAGCGGCAGCAACCTGTCTATGGAGGCAGCTTTGTCGATATCTTTGGGCATGATTTCTATAAAATAAGGTTCTGAGCGATAAATACTTAATGTACCTTTAAATTCATCCTGAAGTATTGTTAAATACTTTTCTGCATCCTTAGGCGGAGCCGTCATCAGACATTTATTTACATCAAACGTAATATAATCCGCGAAATTCTCAATTTCTTTTACCGGAAGATGATTTAAGTTTGCTTCCCACTCAATATACCTGTCTACGCCGTTACCCGAAATTACAGTTTCATTTTCATAACTTATTATGCCGCAGTGATGCTTTTTGGCAAAGGCAAACAGCTTGGGAATGACCTCCTTCGGAAGTATTTTCTGATACAGAATTTCTTTTGTTTTACAGTTCATAATCCGCCCGCCGTTAAAAGAAAGAAGATAACCGCCGAATTCGTCCAGTTTCAGTTCTTTTATAAATCTGGCGGAGCCCGGTGTGGGTCTTCCGGTTGCAAGCATGAGAATATGCCCCGCCTGCTGCATTTCTATTAGTTTCTTCTTTGTTTTTGGAGTAATTTCTTTTTTATCATTCACAAGTGTTCCGTCAATATCTAAAATCAGAATTCTTTTATCCATATTTAATGAACCTTTCATTTCAGCGGTATTATAATGCATTTGCCGGTGGTAAGTGTAGCATAATTTGAAAGAAAGCGCAATTCCTAAACCTTTGTATTCAAATTCCCCAAAAAGAATGGTATAATGTATATAATTTATGAAAACGAAAAGGAGGATTTACGATGTCCACACCCCACAATGGAGCAAATATGGGAGATATTGCCGAAACAGTACTGATGCCGGGAGATCCCTTACGTGCGAAATACATTGCAGATACCTATCTTGAAGATGTAAAATGTTTTAATACCGTCAGAAATATGTTTGGATATACCGGTACTTATAAGGGCAGGCAGGTTTCTGTCATGGGTGGCGGCATGGGAATGCCTTCCATCGGTATTTATTCTTTTGAACTGTATCATTTTTACGGGGTAGAACAGATTATCAGGATTGGTTCTGCCGGAGGTATTTCGGACAAAGTAAAGGTGAGGGATCTCGTAATCGGTATGGGTGCTTCCACAAATTCCAATTTTGCAAGTCAGTACAAGCTGCCGGGTACATTTGCTCCCATAGCCGATTTTGACCTGCTCAGGAAAGCTGTTGAGATTGCAGAGGAAAAGAAGATTCCGGTTGCAGTAGGTAATATTCTCTCTTCTGATACTTTTTATACGGATGATGCAACTGCCAACGATCAATGGAAGAAAATGCAGATTCTCTGCGTAGAAATGGAAGCGGCTGCACTCTATATGAATGCGGCAAGAGCCGGAAAAAAGGCACTCTGTATGCTGACGATATCCGATCACCTCTATACCGGAGAAGCTCTTTCAGCCGAAGAGCGCCAGACATCCTTCCACGAAATGATGGAAGTGGCATTAAGCCTGGCATAGCATACAAATCTGTATGAACAGTAAGGAAAGGAACAACATGGACAAAAAGGACATTTTAAAAATCGTTGACCATACACTTTTGGCACAGACAGCTACATGGGAAGAAATCCGGCAAATTTGCGACGACGGCATGGCTTATGAAACGGCTTCTGTCTGTATTCCGCCTTCCTATGTTGCACAGGCAAAGAAATATGTGGGAGACCGTCTTAAAATCTGTACGGTAATCGGATTTCCAAACGGTTATTCCACTACTGCCGTAAAAGCGTTTGAAACAAAGGATGCGTTAAATAACGGTGCGGATGAAATCGATATGGTGATCAATTTAGGCTGGGTAAAAGACGGCAGATTCGATCTTGTGGAACAGGAGATCCGTACATTAAAGGAAGTCTGCAGAGAAAAGGTTTTGAAGGTCATTATTGAAACCTGTCTGCTTACGGAACAGGAAAAGATAAAAATGTGTGAAGTCGTAACGGAAAGCGGAGCGGATTTTATCAAAACCTCTACCGGATTTTCCACAAAAGGAGCCACATTTGAAGATATTGCCCTCTTTCACAGCCATGTGGGGCAGGGAGTACAGATTAAGGCAGCAGGCGGTATCCAGACGTTTTCGGATGCGGAAAAATTTGTGGAGCTGGGTGCGGACAGACTGGGTACCAGCCGTATCGTGAAACTGGTTAAGGAAAGTGAACAGGGCTAAAGAGGATGCGTATAGAAGAAAACCGATTATCAGAAGAACAGATCGCATTACTGTTTGATACTGCAGAACAGTTCCGTAAAAGAGCCTATGCACCGTATTCTCATTTTCAGGTAGGAGCGGCGCTTCTTACAAAAGAAGGCAGAATATACGGGGGCTTAAATATTGAAAATGCTGCTTATTCTCCCACGAACTGTGCGGAAAGAACGGCCTTTTTTCATGCGGTGAGCAATGGAGAAAGAAATTTTGCCGCTATTATGATTCTGGGTGGAATGGAAAATGAGAAGCCGCAGTTTTGTACCCCCTGCGGTGTATGCAGACAGGTAATGGCTGAATTCTGTGATCCCGACACTTTTGTGATTCTGTCGGGAACAAGTCCTTCCGACTGCAGGCAGTTTCTGTTACGGGAACTGCTGCCTTATGGATTCACGGATCAGAATTTACAAAAATAAATAATAATATGAAATATAAGGAGGAAGTAAAATGTTTTGTGATCAATGTGGTGCACAGCTGCCGGATGGAGCTACCTTCTGCGGTAAATGCGGTGCAAAGCAGAACGTGGCAGAAAACACGGCAAATCCAGTGGTAAATGCCGGGGAGGAACCCAGGAAAAAGAAAAAAGGATTTCCTTTTATACCTGTTATTATAATCGGGATCGTAGTTGTAATCGGAATTGTAGCAGCAGCCTTTTTCTTATTAAACAGAAAAGGAAACAGTGGTGTTACGTTTTCAGAAAAAACGCTGATTCAAGTTTACGATAATATCATTAAGATTAACGGCGAAAGCTTTGAAGCTGATAATATCAGTGACATTGAGTATAATTACGACAAGAGCGTTGCAGCATATCTGACTGATGACAATATTTTGTATGTGATTGACAGCGACCTTACACCGGTGGAAATTGAAGATGATGTTTACAACATGCAGGTCAGCTACAGCGGTAATACTATTGCCTATACGGTAGGAGATGACAGCACGTCAGTAACTCTTTATGTATACAATGTAAAGAAAAACATTTCCGAGAAGATAGAAACGGATGTCTATGCAGGTAATTATGTATTATCACCCAACGGAAAACAGATTGCCTACATGACGGATTATGAAAGCAGTACGGACAATACGCTTTATGCGGCCACTGTTGGTAAGGAAGGTAAGAAAGTAGACAAGGACGGCTGTGTTCCCATTGCCATAAACGACAACGGAAAAGCTCTTTTCTATGTGGATGGCAGTGACAGTTCCAACCGGAAGCTGTATTTGTATAACGGAAAAGAATCGGAAAAGATTTCCAGAAATGTAACATATACATTCTATTTCAATAATACCGTGTCGGAAGTGCTTTTTGGCAAACCGGGCGATACCTGTTATTATCGTATCGGTATGAGCGAACCGGTGAAGGTAGCAAATGATGAACTGAGCGATGCATGGAATAACCAGTTATACTTTTTACAGGAAGATTATGATTTCTGCAGATTCAGCCCGGCGGTTCTTTTAAACAGAAGCAGTCTGAAGGAATGTATCTTTGTTACGGATTATGATGTCATGTACTTAAATAAGGATTGTAAGGACAGCGTAAAGCTGTGCAGTGCCAATATCAGTAATATATCGATAGCAGAAAACGAAAAATCACTTCTTTATCTGCAGGGCGGTACACTTTATAAAGTTTCAAAATTCGGACCGGACAGGGAAGTAACGGTTTTGTATGAAGGCGATGCTTATATTACCGGTTACAGGGCAAGCAGTGATTTATCCGATATCTATGTAGTGACAGATGATAGTGAAATGTATTATGTAAAGAGTAAGAATAAACTGACAAAGATTTCCAATGATTTTACGGATGCTGATGATATGGCCTTAAATGAATCTTCCGGAACAATCTTTTATATTGAGGATGACAATCTGTACAGTGCCGGCAAAAATGGCAAGAAAAAAGATCTTGTCATGGAAAATGTCGATACAGTGGTTGCCTTTGCGGATGGTATTTTATTTGGAACAGCCGATGAGGATGAGCGTGGCATTTACTATATAGGGAAAAAAGATCCTGTAAAGATGTATAGTTCTGAAGATTAAAAACGAAAAAGGTCCGAAGCAATTCGGACCTTTTTACCTGAAA
>JBJFCA010000204.1:0-10498 GCA_051888725.1 Lachnospiraceae bacterium | reverse complement strand
TAAAAACTCCCTATGCCGGCAAGTTAACCCGTCTTAAGGGAGAAGTGGAATTCAAAGATGTTTCCTACCGGGCTGATGATGAAGATATCGTAATGGATATTAACTTTAAGGTAAAACCCGGGCAGACTGTCGGTATCATCGGCTCCACCGGCGCCGGCAAATCCACGATCATGAATCTTCTTTGCCGGTTCTATGATACGACCTCCGGTACGGTTACCATAGACGGCAGGGATGTACGCGACATGGATCTTTACAACCTGCGTGACAATATCGGAATGGCCATGCAGGATGTGTTTCTTTTCTCCGACACCATAGAAGGAAATATTGCCTACGGCCGTCCTGACTGCTCCTTTGAGGATGTTAAGAAAGCTGCCATCATGGCAGATGCCAATCACTTTATCAGTGCCCTGCCGGAAGGATATGACACCATCGTGGGCGAACGTGGAGTGGGGCTGTCCGGCGGTCAGAAACAGCGTATTTCCCTGGCAAGGGCTCTGCTTAAGAATCCATCCATCCTGATCCTGGATGACACAACTTCCGCAGTAGACATGGAGACGGAAAGCTATATTCAGAAACAGCTGAAAAACATTGAAAAGAAATGTACCATTTTCGTAATTGCATACCGCATATCCTCCATTAAGGATGCCGATCTGATTCTGGTCATGGACAAAGGCCGCATTATTGAGCAGGGTACTCACGAGGAACTGATGAAAAAAGGCGGATACTATGCCGAAACGTTCCACAGCCAGTACGGCGAGATTCCGAATGAACTGCTTACGGAAATGAATGCAAAGAAAGGAGGCCGTTAACATGGCACGAAACCGCTATGATGTAGATGAGACACTGGAAGATTCTTTTGACTTAAACCAGGTGAAACGATTACTTACTTATATTAAACCTTACCGGAAGGAAATGGGCTTTGTCATTTTCATGATGCTCTCTTCCTCTGCCCTGACCATGTTAATTCCCATCTTTTTTCAGAGAATCATGGATGTCAGCATTCCGGCAAAAGATATGAAAGAAATCTTTCTCTATGCAGGTCTGACTTTGGGCATTGCGCTGTACACGGCTTTTTCCCTGGCACTTAAGATCAAACACATGAGTTCCATCGGACAGAATATCATCCATGATCTGCGTTATGATATCTTTAAGCATCTGCAGGAGCTGCCGTTTTCCTATTTTGACGATAAACCACACGGCAAGATTCAGGTTCGTGTCGTCAACTATGTCAACAGCTTAAGTGACCTGTTAAGTAACGGTATCATCAATACCCTTACGGATTTATGCAACCTGATCTTCATTGTGATCTTCATGCTGCTTTTGGATGTACGTCTCACACTGCTTTGCCTGACCGGGCTTCCGCTTTTGGCCCTTGTCATTATCTTTATTAAAAAGAAGCAACGCCGTGCCTGGCAGATTCAGAGTAATAAACAGTCTAACTTAAATGCCTATATTGCGGAAAGCATCGGCGGTATCCGTGTGACCCAGTCATTCGTCAGGGAAGACCGGAATATCGGTATCTTTAATGATCTAAGCAAAAGCTACCGCTCCTCCTGGATGCACGCCGTGAAATTTAACTTTATTCTGTGGCCAAGTGTGGATATTATCTCCAACATTACAGCATCCTTTGTCTACGTACTGGGTGTCCGCTTTATTCTGGCTCCCAATGCCACCCTTACCGTGGGTGTTTTGATCGCCTTTACGGCTTACATAAGCCGATTCTGGCAGCCCATCAATACCCTGGCGGGCTTTTATAATTCACTGCTTACCGCAATCTCCTATCTGGAGAGGATCTTTGAGACCATTGATGAACCCGTCCTGGTAAAGGATGCGGAAGATGCTGCAGAAATGCCGCCTATCAAAGGTGAGGTGAAATTTGAGAATGTTTCCTTCAGCTATGAAGAAGGACATAAGATTCTGAATGCTATCAGCTTTACCGTTCATCCCGGTGAGACCTATGCTATTGTAGGGCCTACCGGTGCCGGTAAAACCACCATCGTCAATCTCATCAGCCGCTTTTATAATGTGGATTCCGGCTGTATTTATATTGACGGTACGGATATTTCCAAGGTAACCCTTCGTTCCCTTCGTACACAGATGGGCATTATGATGCAGGATTCCTTCATCTTCTCCGGTACCATTATGGACAATATCCGTTATGGCAACAGAGACGCTACCGATGAGGATGTCATCCGTGCCGCTAAAACCGTCTGTGCCCATGACTTTATTGAAAAGCTGGAAAACGGCTACTATACGGAAGTGAACGAACGGGGAAGCCGCCTGTCTGCAGGTCAGCGTCAGCTCATTTCCTTTGCCCGGGCACTCCTTGCCAATCCTGCCATTCTGATTCTGGATGAGGCGACATCAAGTATTGATACGGAAACCGAAATCCTATTGCAGAAAGGATTGAATGAGCTTCTGAAAGGTCGTACCTCCTTTATCATTGCCCACAGACTGTCTACCATTAAAAATGCAGACTGTATCATGTATGTGGACCGGGGAAGCATCCTGGAAAAAGGAAGTCACGAAGAACTGCTTGCACAAAAAGGGGAATACTATCATCTTTACATGTCACAGTATGATTTCCTGGTGGAGAAGAAATCTACGGTATCATAGAATTTATGTGTACTTTTCAAACCATGCATACCATTTCCAATTTTTGTTGGTTATGGTATGCTTTTTTATCCCCTGAGTGCATACCATTTTGCCTTTCTGTCAGGTTTGGTATGCATCTTCCCACTTCTGAGTGCATACCATTTCGCCTTTCTGTCAGGTTTGGTATGCTTTTTCCCGCTTCCGAGCGCATACCATTTTGCCTTTCTGCTCGGTTTAGTATGCGCGTTGACGCAGTCGCTATCATACCAAATAGCCATCAACGTGAAACTAGTATGCGTTTTGACACAGTCGCTATCATACCAAATGGCCATTATCGTGAAAATAGTATGCGCGTTGACACAGTCGCCATCATACCAAATGGCCATCAACGTGAAAATAGTATGCGTTTTGACACAGTCGCCATCATACCAAATGGCCATCAACGTGAAAATAGTATGCGTTTTGACACAGTCGCTATCATACCAAATGGCCATTATCGTGAAAATAGTATGCGTTTTGACGCATTTTCCCTCTTCAGATTCAAGTATGCCAATTCGTTCAGGAACATTTTGGGGAAGGGGACATAAAATGAGCGCAGGTTACCTAACGTAATCTGCGCTTTTATCTCAGATATGCAGAACTGCGGATGCAATCTGAAAATATACAATCAGGGAAAGAGCATCCACAATCGTGGTAATGAACGGACTTGCCATAACCGCAGGGTCAAAGCCCAGCCGCTTAGCAAGGATCGGGAGTGTACAGCCAATAAACTTTGCCACAAGCACTGCCACAACCAGGGTCATGCATACTACCAGAGCAACTGTCACACCCACTCTGTCGAGCAGCAGAAGCTTGAAGAAATTGGCAACTGACAATGTGGCACCGCACAGCACTGCTACACGGATTTCCTTCCAGATGACCGAAAGGGTATCCCGGTATCCGATTTCTCCTAAGGATAATCCACGGATAATGGATACGCTTGCCTGTCCGCCGGCATTACCGCCGGTATCCATCAGCATGGGGATAAACATGGTGAGTACGGCATAAGTGCTTAAAGCATCTTCAAAATGACCGATAATCTGTCCTGTAAAGGTGGCGGATACCATCAAAAGAAGCAGCCAGGGAATCCTCTTTTTAAAGGTCTCAAAAATACCGGTCTTCATATACGGCTTATCGGAAGGCACGATAGCTGCCATCTTTTCAATATCCTCGGTAGCCTCTTCTTCCATGATATCCACGATATCATCGACCGTAATAATACCTACCAGTCTGTTCTCATTGTCCACAACCGGCATGGTGGTAAAGTCGTATTTCTTAAACTGTCTGGCAACCTCTTCCTGGTCCATCAGGGTATTGATGGATATGACGTTCTCATGCATGATATCTCCGATGATCTCATCCGGATCGCTTAACAGAAGATACCTGAGAGCCACGGTACCGAGCAGTTTTCTCTGTGCATCCAAAACGTAGCATATGTTGATAGTTTCACTGTCAACACCTACCTTCCGGATTCTGGCAATGGCTTCTTCCACTGTCAGATTTTCCTTTAAGTCCACATACTCCACTGTCATGATACTACCGGCGGAATCCTCCGGGTATCTGAGCAGATGGTTAATATCGCGCCGCATCTCCGGGCTTGCATTTGCCAGAAGCTTTTTTACGATATTGGCCGGCATCTCTTCCAAAAGGTCCGTTGCATCATCCGCCATCAGGTTGTTGATGATGCCTGCAGCATCCTTTTCAGACAGTGACGTAATGATCAGCTGCTGATTGTCCACTTCCATATAGGAAAAAACGTCTGCAGCCAGATCCTTGGGCAGAATACGGAAAACCTTCAGCATTTCCTCTTCCGGAAGGTTTTCCAAAAGAATTGCCACGTCCGCCTCGTTCATCTCTGCGAGTTTCTGACGCAGAGAAGTATACTGACGGGTGGTCAGTAATTCCTTGATTTCATCCATAATCGTTCTCCTTTAGTTGTCAATGGGGTCTTCATGCATCGGGCAGGAAGAGGGTTATCGTTACTATGCGTCTTACTGTGCGATTTCATAAAACCACCACCTTTCTCCTATCGGAAAACTAAATTTATTTTATCATATGATTATACATTGTCAACGTAAGAAATTTCATTTTCCAAAATTATTTCTGCCCTGCCCGCAGTCACTTCCGTGATTTTGTGAAGGACTTCCTCTTTCAGCTCCGTGGGGACTATAAGCTTTAATACCACCTTTTCCCCGTACTCGCTATCCTTCGGTTCCAGTCCTTTCTCCGCAAGCAGATATAAAATTTTACCGACACCGTTATAGTCGGTGGTGACGGCAAACGGAATTCCTCTTCTTAGGGTTCCGATCCTGCAATCGTGAAGTCCTTCCTTGACAGCCTGGGTATAGGCGCGTACCAGCCCTCCGGTTCCAAGAAGTGTCCCCCCAAAGTACCGGGTGACCACCACTGCCACGTTTCTGATATTTTCCCGCATCAGCACCTCCAGCATAGGTCTGCCGGCAGTTCCCGACGGTTCTCCGTCATCGCTGCAGCGTGTCAGTTCCCCTCTCTCTCCGATCACAAACGCCGAACAGTTATGCCGGGCATCCCAGTATTTCTTTTTCATCGCTTCAATGAATGCCACTGCTTCCTCTTCCGATTCCACCTTTTCTATCGTTGCAATAAATACGGACTTTTTTTCTTCATATTTTCCGGTTCCCCCTTTTAGGAGGATACGGGTACTGTTTTCAGTATTCTGCTCTGTTCTTTGTTCCATAACCACTCCGTCTGAATAAGCTTTCCCATATTGTACCACAGATCTGATTAAAAGTGTTTTTTTTGTGAAACAATTCTTAAATATAGGAAAAAAACTTTATTTACTGCTTCTTTTTTGGTATACTGAACATCAAAGGCAGATTTTATGCCTGTCTGCTCAGCAGACAGAAAGGGAACCTTATGAATTATGGAAAAAAAGGCGTCCGTGCAAAGCAGAAAGCACTTTTTGCCAAAGGGCCGAAATGGGCACACAAAATTGTTTTTACCTGTGCCAAGATAATTTTCGTAGCCCTGCTGGGAATCGGAATCTGTGGTATTTCCGCAGGTATCGGTGCTTTTAACGGTATTATCGCTTCTGCACCGGACATTGACGTCAGTGATGTTGCACCGGTCGGTTTTTCCACTTTCATCTATGACTGTGAAGGCAATCAGATCGGTAAACTGGTTGCGACCAATTCCAACCGAGTGCAGGTAACCATGGATAAAATCCCCCAGGATCTTGCCGATGCTTTTGTGGCAATTGAAGACGAACGTTTCTATGATCACAACGGTATTGATTTTAAGGGTATTGTCCGTGCCGGTTACACATTTATAAAATCAGGTTTTAAACGTGCTGAGGGTGCCAGTACCATCACCCAGCAGCTCCTCAAGAATACCGTTTTTACCAACTGGGTAAATGAAGACGGCCTGATTGAAAAATTACAAAGAAAGTTCCAGGAGCAGTATCTGGCACTGGAAATCACCAAGAAGCTGAGCAAAGAGGAAATCCTGCTCCGTTACATGAACACCATCAACTTAGGTCAGGGTACCCTGGGCGTACAGGCAGCTTCCAAGCGTTATTTTAATAAAGATGTCAGCGAGCTTACCTTGTCCGAATGTGCAGTTATTGCTGCCATCACCCAGAATCCTTCCAAGTGGAATCCCATTTCCCACCCGGACAACAATGCCGAAAGGCGTGAGCGTGTGCTGACAAAGATGCTGGAGCAGGGATATATCACCCGTGCGGAATATGATGAAGCCATGGCTGATGATGTTTACTCCCGTATTCAGGAAGTCAATATCGCTGTTGCAAGCGATTCTGTCAGCACCTATTTTGAAGACGCTCTTGCTGAGGCAGTTATGGATGATCTGATCAACGAATGCGGTTACAGTGCTACCCAGGCTTCCACCATGCTTTACAGCGGCGGTCTACGTATTGAATCTACACTGGATTCCAATATCCAGAGTATTGCGGATGCGGTATGCTCTGATCCGGAGACCTATCCGGAAAACGTAAAATGGTATTTGAACTACGATCTGACTACCAAAGATGCTGCCGGTGAATACCACAACTACAGCAAGGAAATGATGAAGAAATGGTTTGTGGAAAATAAGGACAGGAACTTCAATCTGATCTTCTCCAGTATGGATGATGCCTATGCGGCCATTGATACCTATAAGGAAGCCATTCTGGCAGAAGGTGAGGAAGAGGTGGCTGAAAATATTTCCATGACGCCACAGCCCCAGATTTCCCTGGTAATTATGGATCAGTCCAATGGACATGTGGTTGCCATTGTCGGCGGCCGCGGTGCCAAGGAAGGAAGCCGTACCTTAAACCGTGCCACCGATTCTGCCCGTCAGCCCGGTTCCACCTTCAAGGTACTTTCCACCTATGCCCCCGCTCTGGACAGTGCCGGTATGACACTGGCTACCGTATTTAACGACGCACCGTTTAACTATAGCGACGGCACACCTGTTCATAACTGGTACAGCAATCCCGAATACGAAGGCTTAAGCTCTATCCGAAAGGGAATTTACCACTCCATGAACATCGTAACGGTAAAATGTCTGACACAGATTACTCCCAAGCTGGGTTATGATTACCTCGAAGACTTTGGATTCACTACCTTAAATGAACTGAATGACTGCTATCAGCCCATGGCGCTCGGCGGTGTCGGCGGTGTAACCAATCTGGAACTTTGTGCCGCTTATGCTTCCATTGCAAACGGCGGTGTCTACAACAAGCCCCAGTTCTATACCAGAGTTCTGGACTCTGACGGCAATGTTATCATAGACCACAGTGAACCGACTACCAGACAGGTCTTAAAAGAAACAACTGCTTTTCTATTGACCGATGCCATGAAGGATACCGTTATCAAGGGTACGGGTACTGCTGTCAACTTTGACAATATGACGATTGCCGGTAAGACCGGAACCACCTCCGACGACAAGGATGTATGGTTTGCAGGATTTACGCCTTACTATACGGCAGTCACCTGGACCGGCTATGACAACAATATCAAAATGTCCAGCAAGGAAGAAAAAGCCCTGTCCAAGAAAATCTGGCGGGCAGTCATGAAGGAAATACATGCAAATCTTCCTAACCAGAGCTTCCCGATTCCGGAAGGCATCGTACAGGTGGCTGTGTGTTCACAGTCCGGAAAGCTTCCGATTGCCGGACTGTGTGATGCTTATGTGGTAACGGAGTACTTTGCAGAAGGTACGGAACCCATAGATTCCTGTGATGTACATTACTCCGGTGATGTATGCGCCTACAGCCTGTTGCCTGCCTGTGCAGACTGCCCGTTCAAACTGCCCGGCGTGCTCACGCTCACCCCTGTGGAAGATATTTCCTTACAGCAGGGCTCCACTGTGATCAATGAAGACGGTACGATAACGGCACCTCAGGTTACCAATTACTGTCCTCACAATGAAGAATTCTTCTTACAGCCTGATGCCACTTCCATTCTGGAACAACAGAGGGCAGAGCTTTTACAACGGGGATATAATTTCTATCAATAAAAATTTCTATCAATAAAAATTTCTACCAAAAAAGAGTTCCTCATCACGGAACTCTTTTTTATTGATAATTTTCCATTACGATCTGTAATTCTTTTTTCCCGCGAAAACTGTTGATCCCGATCCGGTAGGTAATGGCACAGGGCAGATCACATTGCTGTATGTAAAGCTGTGCAGAGGTGCCCTCTCCGAATTTTCCATCTAAAAACGCATGAAACTTATCTAAGCTGCCAAAATACAGCAGCTCATATTTTTTCCCTTCCTGCACTACCGTAAATCTTGCGAAATTCATCTGCTTTCCCATTTTCCTGCCAAACAGGAAATGTACATTCTTTGTGGCAAAAAGAGGTTTGGGATTGGCATTGCCAAAAGGCTCCAAAATCTCAAATTCTTCTGCAAGTTCTTTGCTGACATAAGAAAGCGGCATGGGTACATCTATATGAATCTTTGGCTGGAAATCCTCTTCCGTAAGCATACACTGAGCATTCAGCGTTCTTCTTAATTCCGGCAGATTTTTTTCTGCAAGGGACAGTCCCGCAGCCATCTTATGTCCGCCAAATTTTGTAAAAAGCTCTTTGCATGCTACCATGGCATCATACATATGATAACTTTCGATGGAACGTCCTGAGCCTTTTACCCCTTCTTCACCTCTCGTCAGTACAAAGCACGGTTTCCCGTACTGCTCCTTTATCCGTCCCGCTATAATGCCCGCCAGGCTTTCGTGGCACTGTGGCAGGAACACTACCAGTACCTTATCCCGGTACAATCCTTCCTTTTCAATTTGCCCCTCTGCCTGTCTGACGCCTGTCAGCGTCATGGCCTTACGGCTTTCATTCATTTCCTTCAGTTCACCGGCAATCCGTGCCGCTGTAATGGGATTCTCACAGTCTAAGAGTTCCAGTGCCCTGACGGCACTGTCCAGTCTGCCTGTAGCATTCAGACAGGGACCGATTACAAATCCCAGATGAAAGGCATTTAAGTCGCTTGTCCTGACACCGTTTGCCTCAATAAGAGCCTTCAGTCCCATACAGGGAGCGGTGCGTATTTTTTTAAGTCCTTCTTTTACAATGATACGGTTTTCATCCAAAAGATCCATGACATCACAGACAGTGGCAACGGCAGACAGCTGCAGGAATTCGTCCATGCAGGCCTGTCTTTCTTCTACCGGCAGATGAGATCTTCGAAACATCAGCTCTATCAGCTTATAAGCCACCACAGCGCCACAAATATTGGGGTTAGGATACTGACAGTCATCCTGTTTCGGATCCACGACCGCCGCAGCAGGAGGCAGAATCTGCACTCTCCTGCCATCCTCCTCCACATAAGGTACTTCATGGTGATCTGTCACCACAACCGTCATCTTTTTTTCCGCTGCAAGTGCAATCTGCGGTGCGGCGGCGATGCCATTGTCACAGGTGATAATCGTCTGTATTCCGTCCTCACAGGCCTCTTCTATCAGCCGCTCGTTCAAGCCATACCCGTCTTTCATTCTGTGCGGAATCACGGTGTCTATATACCCGCCAAGTTTACGCAGTCCCTTTGTGAGGATGTGGGAAGACGTAATGCCGTCCACATCATAATCTCCGATCACGCGGATTTTTCTTCCGAGTGCTATGGATTCTGACATAATGGCAGCTGCATCCTCCATACCAAGCATCAGTTCCGGAGGATACAGGTCAAGAAAACTGCCGTGGAGGTATTTCTCCACTTCTTCCTCAGACAAAATATCCCTGTTACGGATAATTCTTGCCGTAACAGGGGTAATATGAAATTTTTTGCTCCAGGCATCAAAATCTGCTTTTTTTGCCGCAACAAACCATTTTTCCACGGAAAACAACCTTTCCCATTTTCAGTAAAACCATTAATTTGCAGCTTTACTCTTCTTATTCTTCTGCATCATGTAATACATGCTGCCTGCCAGACATACGGAAGAATAGGTACCGCATACAATTCCTACCATGAGCGGCAGTGCAAATTCACGAATAGCGGTAACACCCAGTACATACAGTGCTGCAACCATAACAAACGTTGTCAGGGAAGTAAACACGCTTCTGGACAATGTCTGTGTCACGCTGGTATTTACAATGTCCTTAAGATCCGCGCCACTCATGATACGCTGATTTTCTCTGATACGGTCGTACACTACGATTGTGGCGTTAATGGAGTAACCAACAAGCGTCAGCATGCAGGCAATAAAGGTACTGCCAACCGAAATCTTAGCTGCCGCATAGAAGGCAAGTACAACCAGAACATCATGCAAAAGTGCTGCCACCGCACTGCCGGCAAATCGGATATCCTTGAACCGGATCCAGATGTAGACCAGCATACAGACCGTAGCAATGATCACAGCAACAACTGCATCTTTTCGCAT
>JBJFCA010000203.1:0-2229 GCA_051888725.1 Lachnospiraceae bacterium | reverse complement strand
TAACTATTGGAATGTATGAAAATGAGATTAAGCAAAAAAGAATTTTTAATAAAGGCGGTAAAATTACGGTGCTGACCGTTTTGTATCCGACCCTGCTTGGTATTTTGGCCGGTTTTCTGATCCGGATACTCATGCCTTGATTTTTGAAAGGCAACGTGATATTATTTTAACGAACAATTTTACAAACGAAACGTTACTAAAATCAAATAAAAAGTTTCGGGATGGAGGACAAGATGAGCAAGTGTTTTGATGACATTATCGCTAAAGTAGGCGAGTGCGGAATGAAAAAAGTAGCGGTGTCCGTAGCACAGGATGAAGCAGTGCTGGAAGCCGTCAGAGAGGCAAAGAAGAGAGGAATTGCCGATGCCATTCTGGTTGGTGATGAAGCAAAGATCAGAGAGATTGCTTCTTCTATCAATATGGATCTGTCAGGTTATGAAATTATTGATGAACCGGATATGATTCAGGCATCTTTAAAAGCAGTTAAGCTTGCCCATGACGGAAAAGCGGACATGTATATGAAGGGGCTGATTGACTCCAAAAACTTCTTAAGAAGTGTACTGGACAAGGAAGTGGGCCTGCGTACCGGCGGTGTGCTTTCTCATGTATGTGTATTTGAAATTCCCGGTATTGACAGACTTTTGTTCTTAACTGACGTTGCGTTCATGACTTATCCGACACTGGAAGATAAGGTAAATATTATTAAGAATACACTGCCCGTTGCAAAAGCCTGCGGCGTAGAATGCCCGAAGGTGGCACCTCTGGCAGCAGTTGAAGTTGTCAATCCCAAGATGCCGGTTACTGTTGAAGCCGCAGAGCTTGTAAAGATGAATGAAAGCGGTGAAATCACAGGATGTATCGTTGACGGTCCTCTGTCCTTAGACCTTGCCATTGATCCTGAGGCTGCAAAGCACAAGGGCGCTACCGACAGAAAGATCCAGGGAGATGCGGATATCCTGCTGTTCCCGGACATCCACGCAGGAAATCTGGTATACAAGGCAATTGTACATATGGTGAAGGTGAAGAACGGATGCATCCTCACAGGTACGAAGGTTCCCGTTATTTTAACCAGCCGTTCCGATACCTTTGAAACCAAGGTAAATTCCATTGCGCTGGCTGCAGTCGTGGCAGAAGAGATGCGTAAGAATCAGTAAGAATGAAGAATCAATAAAATCAGTTATAGTAAAAAGCAAATCGGAAGGAGAAAACACATGTCCATCAAAAGTTTGATTATTAATCCGGGCTCCACATCCACCAAAATCGGTGTTTTCGAGGATGAGACCCTGTTATTTGAAGAAACCTTAAGACACAGTACGGAAGAAATCGGACAGTATGCTACCATTTTTGACCAGAAGGATTTCCGCAAGAAGATTATTACCGACCTGCTTGCCGAGAAGAATTTTGATATGAAGTCTTTAAATATGGTAGTGGGACGGGGCGGTATGTTAAAGCCCATTCCCGGCGGTACCTATGCGGTGACGGATGAACTGCTGAATGATCTGAAGGTAGGTGTTCAGGGACAGCATGCTTCCAATTTAGGCGGTATCCTGGCAAGAGAAATCGGTGATGAGCTGGGGATTCCCTCTTTCATCGTTGATCCTGTGGTTGTGGACGAACTGCAGACTGTTGCAAGATATTCCGGCGTACCCGAGCTTCCGAGAACCAGCGTGTTCCATGCACTGAACCAGAAGGCAGTGGCAAAACGTTACGCAAAGGAATGCGGCAAGCCCTATGAATCCTTAAGGCTGATCGTTGTGCATATGGGCGGCGGTGTTTCCGTAGGTGCCCATATTGACGGTAAGGTTGTGGATGTATTTAATGCACTTGACGGTGACGGTGCTTTTTCACCTGAGAGAGCAGGTGCCGTTCCCTCCGGCGCACTGGTAAAAATGTGCTTCTCCGGTAAGTATACGGAAAAAGAAGTATACAGTAAGATCGTAGGAAAAGGCGGATTTAATGCTTACCTTGGAACCAACGATATGCGTACGGTTACCAAAATGGCAAATGAAGGGGATGCACACGCTGCAGAAGTGAAAGAAGCATTCCTGTATCAGGTGGCAAAGGATATCGGTTCCATGGCATGCGTGCTGAATGGCAAGGTGGATCAGATTATTGTGACCGGCGGTATTGCTTACGGTGCAGAAGTGATCGAAAACCTGAAGCAGAAAGCAGAATGGATCGCACCCTTTACCGTTTATCCCGGAGAGGATGAACTGCTTGCTCTCTGCC
>JBJFCA010000202.1:0-2238 GCA_051888725.1 Lachnospiraceae bacterium | reverse complement strand
ATCTCCTATACCGGGGAACCGGGCAGGGTGATTGAGGAACTTACCACAAATAACTCGGGACTGACAGAAAATGTGGAGCTGCCGGCTCCCGACATAGAATACAGTTTTGATCCGGAAAGTGAAGTCCAGCCTTATTCCGAATATACCATTAACGTAACTGCCGAAGGCTACGAGCCCGTAGTCATAACCGGTTCGGAACTTCTTGCCGATACCACCTCCACCCAGCCAGTCCGCATGAACCCTTTGGACGTTACGGAGGAAAACGAAAAACGGGTCATAATCCCCGCCCATACCCTTTGGGGCGATTATCCATCCAAAATCCCCGAAGCAGAAGTAAAACCCATAGCCGAAACTGGAGAAATCGTCTTAAGCAGGGTCGTTGTTCCGGAATATGTCATCGTACACGACGGCTCTCCCGGGGACAGGACTGCCCAGAATTACTGGGTGAAATACACCGACTATATTAAAAATGTGGCTTCTTCGGAAATCTACTCTACCTGGCCGGAATCCACAATCTATGCCAACATACTGGCCATTATGTCCTTTACCTTAAACAGGGTATATACGGAGTGGTACCGTAACCAGGGCTACGACTTTACCATCACCAGTTCCACCGCTTATGACCAGAAATGGATCTACGGCAGAAATACCTATCAGAATATCAACCGGATTGTGGACAGTATCTTTGCCAACTATATTTCCCGCCCCGGTATCCGGCAGCCTCTGTTTACCTCCTACTGTGACGGGCACCGTGTAGACTGTACCGGCTTAAGTCAGTGGGGCTCCAAATATTTAGGGGATCAGGATTTCTCCGCCATCGAAATCCTGCGTTACTATTACGGCAGTGACATTTATATCAATACGGCGGATGTGATTTCCGGCGTTCCCTCTTCATTTCCCGGATACGACCTTACCATCGGTTCCAGCGGAGATAAAGTAAGACAGCTGCAGCAGCAGTTAAACCGGATTGCACAGAACTATCCCGCCATCCCCAAAGTAACGGTTGACGGAATCTATGGCTCCGGCACGGCTGCTGCCGTACGCAGTTTTCAGAACATCTTCGGACTGCCTGCCACAGGCATCACGGATTTTCCTACCTGGTATGCCATTTCCCGAATCTACGTGGGAGTAAGCCGCATTGCGGAGCCTGCATAAATCTAAAGCAGGAACTGCCCGGAAAGACATCTAACCAAAGCAGGAGTTGCCCGGAAAAAACATCTAACCAAAGCAGGAGTTGCCCGGAAAAGACATCTAAACAAAGCAGGAGTTGCCCGGAAAAGTTCGTGTGCAGCTCCTGCTTGCTGCTTTTTCTGCTCCTGTTTGGCAATTTCTCATGTGTCACCTATAATTGTTGTATATTTTCTTTTTTATTGGTATTGTAAACGCCATTTTTGCTAATAAAATTGGTTTATTTGTCCATTTTATAGGTAACACCAGCTTTATATTATCTTATAAAAATAGCTGTTTTACATATCTTATAGGCAATTATAGCTCCCTGCATACTTATAAATTTTCTTATTTTCAAATTTTATAGGATACGGCCTCATACCTCTTAGTCATGTTATCGACCTCTGACATTATTCTGAATGCATTTGTCATATATGAAATTTCAGACTGTAATCTGCCTGTTTACAGAGTAAAAGGCAGTGCCTCGTTTGACACTGCCTTTTTTCTAAAAGCTTCTTATTTTATCACTTCCGTCATCCACGGTGTTCTCAATCTTTAAGATTTCCACGTCATAACCGACACCGGGGTTGACCTCCACGTGTACTTTGTCTCCCACCTTATGTCCAAGTAGCGCTTTTCCCAAAGGTGATTCATTGGTAATGAGTCCATGAAGAGAATCCCCTCTCATGGTTGTCACAATTTTGTAGACCTCCGTACTGCCGTCATCGCAAAACGAAACAGTCACTGTGTTGTCAATGCCTATCTCATCATCTGCAGATTCATCGGAAATCACTTCTGCGGTTCTGATCATACGGTCCAAAAAACGGATTCTGCTTTCATTCTTGTTCTTTTCCCGCTTGGCTGCATGGTACTCAAAATTTTCGCTTAAATCCCCATGTGCCCGGGCTTCTTTCACATCCTCCAAAAGCTTTGGACGAAGCACCAGTTTCCGATACTCGATTTCCTCTTCCATACGTCGGATATCATTTTGTGTCAGCTTGTCATTCATGGATTTAGCTCACTCTGCCATTTGCTTTATTTTGCAAGCAGCATCATGATCTCGTTGCTCCT
>JBJFCA010000201.1:0-2251 GCA_051888725.1 Lachnospiraceae bacterium | reverse complement strand
AGCCGAGATGAGGGGTTATCCCATCCGTATTGAAATCGGTCCGAAGGACTTAGAGGCAGGCAAATGCATCCTTTGCAGAAGAGATACCCGTGAGAAGACCGAGGTAGCTTTAGATGAGGTAGAAGAACAGGCAGCCCGTCTGTTGGACACCATTCAGAAGGATATGCTGGAAAGAGCAAGGAAGCACAGAGATACGCATACCTACGTGGCGAAGAACATGGCTGAGTTTGAACAGCTTTTTACGGAAAAATCCGGCTTTGTGAAAGCGATGTGGTGCGGCAACAGAGCCTGCGAGGACCTGATCAAGGAAAAATTGAGCGTTACCAGCAGATGTATGCCGTTTGAACAGGAGCAGATTGCCGATACCTGTGTATGCTGCGGCAAGCCGGCTAAAAAAATGGTTTACTGGGGCAGGGCATACTAAATTTCTGGTGCCGGTTTTCCGGCAGGAATATGGAGGAAAGAAAATGTTATTTGGAAATGGATGCTGGCTGCAGAAAGAAGGATGTAGCTGCTTTACCCCTCAGGAAGTTTATTTTGAAAAGACAGAAAGTACAAAAGTGACCCTCTGCCTTCCGACTTCCAGAATAGCGAACAGAGGCTGTACGCTGGGTGGTATCAATCTGACCATGATTGTTACGTCACCGGCACCCGATGTGCTCCGTGTACAGACTTACCATCATATGGGTGCCAAAAAGAAAGAACCGGAGTTTACGTTATATCAGAATGAGGAACTGCCTCTCTCGGTGGAAAGTGATGAGGAAAAAATCTGTATTACCAGTGGCGGTCTCACACTTGAGATCGGCAAAAAGAACTGGTATATGGCATATAAAAGAGGCAATGAAGTGATTACCCGTTCTGCAGCTAAGGATTTAGCCTGCATGAAGACAGACTGGAAGGGTGATTATTATGATAAAGGAGACAGCACCGAAACCTACATGCGTCAGCAGCTTACCATGGGAGTGGGCGAACTGATCTATGGCCTCGGCGAAAGATTTACCGCTTTTACCAAAAACGGACAGAGTGTTTCCATCTGGAATGAAGACGGTGGAACCAGTACTTACCAGTCTTATAAAAACATACCTTTTTATATCAGCAACAGGGGATATGGTGTATTTGTCAACCATCCTGAGAGAGTGGAATTCGAAATCGGTACGGAGCAGGTGACCAAGTCTGCATTTTCCGTAGAAGGCGGTTATCTGGATTATTACCTGTTTAACGGTCCTTCCATGAAAGAGGTGCTGACCCGTTATACGGATCTGACAGGCAAACCTTCCCTTCCCGCACCGTGGACCTTTGGCTTGTGGCTGTCTACATCCTTCACAACCAATTACGATGAGGAGACCGTTACGAGCTTTGTAGACGGCATGCTGGAAAGAGGCATTCCGTTACGGACATTCCATTTTGACTGTTTCTGGATGAAAGAGTTCCATTGGACAGATTTTATCTGGGACTCCCGTGTGTTCCCGGACCCCAGGGGCATGCTGTCCCGTCTTAAGGCAAAAGGCTTAAACATCTGTGTATGGATTAATCCGTATATTGCACAGGAAAGCTGTCTGTTTAAAGAAGGCATGGAAAACGGTTATCTGGTTAAGCGCACCAACGGGGATGTATGGCAGTGGGATATGTGGCAGCCCGGTATGGCACTGGTAGACTTTACCAATCCGGATGCCTGCACCTGGTATCAGAATAAGCTGGCAGAACTGCTGGATATGGGGGTTGACTGCTTTAAAACAGACTTTGGTGAAAGAATTCCTGTGGAAGGAATTGAGTATTTTGATCATTCTGACACAAAAAAGATGCACAATTATTATACTTACCTGTATAATAAGACTGTATATGATATACTGGAAAAAAAGCGTGGCAAAGGCGAGGCGGTACTGTTTGCACGTTCCGCAACCGTAGGCGGTCAGAAGTTCCCCGTGCACTGGGGCGGTGACTGCTGGTCCGATTATGAATCCATGGAAGAGAGCTTACGGGGAGGTCTGTCCCTTATGATGTCCGGTTTTGGATTCTGGGCGCATGATATCGGAGGATTTGAAAGCACCTCCACACCCGATGTATACAAGAGATGGGTGGCATTCGGACTTCTTTCTTCCCACAGTCGTCTGCATGGCAGTTCTTCTTACAGGGTGCCCTGGGCATATGATGAAGAGGCAGTAGATGTTGTCAGATTTTTTACCAGACTGAAAGCAAGGCTCATGCCTTATCTTTACAAGACAGCCATTGATACCAGCCGGACCGGTATTCC
>JBJFCA010000200.1:1211-10716 GCA_051888725.1 Lachnospiraceae bacterium | reverse complement strand
TACCAACGTGGGAAAGGACATTACGGCAGAGGAGCTCTTAGAGCAGTACGACAGCGTGATTCTTGCCTGCGGTGCCTCCCATCCCAGAGATATTCAGGCACCCGGCAGGGAAGCGGAAGGCATTTACTTTGCGGTAGATTTCCTGGGCAGCGTGACCAAGACATTATTGGACAGTGATTTTGAGAAGGTTCCTTACGAGTTTGCAAAGGATAAGCAGGTCGTGGTAATTGGTGGCGGTGATACCGGTAATGACTGCGTGGGTACGGTGATCCGTTTACATGCAGCAGGTGTAACCCAGCTGGAAATGATGCCCCAGGCACCTCTTTCCAGAAGCGAAAGCAATCCCTGGCCGGAGTGGCCCAAGGTCTGCAAGACGGATTACGGACAGGAAGAGGCAATTCATGTATTTGGAAAAGACCCGAGAGTTTACCAGACTACCGTTACGGAATTTGTGAAGGATGAAAAGGGAAAAGTAAAAGCGGTAAAGACGGTGGAGCTTTCTCCCACAAAGGATAAGAAGACGGGCAGGATGATGATGAAGCCCGTGGCAGGCACGGAAAAGGAACTGCCTGCGGATCTGGTACTCATTGCGGCAGGCTTTTTAGGCAGTGAGGAGTACGTGACTAAGGCATTCCAGGTGGAGGTGAATGAGAGAACCAATGTGAAGACAGCCGAAGGCTCTTATCTGACAAGCAGGGAGAAGGTCTTTACGGCAGGGGATATGCACAGAGGCCAGTCACTTGTGGTTTGGGCCATTGCCGAAGGCAGAGCCGTGGCAAGACAGGTTGATGAATACCTGATGGGATATACGAATTTGTAAAATTAGGGACGCTCCTTTTGTCACGAGGAGTGTCCCTTTGTCATATTTTATTGCTTTTTAACTTTGAAAATGATAAAATAACGGCATATGTGTGAAAGGGTATTTTATAATGGAAATGAATAAGAAGAAATACGAAAGAATATTGTTTATCATTTTGTTATCCGGTTTTCTTCTTCGCGTTCTCTATATTATAGCTGCCCCGTATGGGATCAGTAAGCATGACCTGGGTAAATGTTCACTGCCGGGTTTTTCGGATGAAGATCGCGGACATCTGGGATACATTTCTTATCTGTATCATTTTAAACACCTTCCCGATTTTGATCCCCGACTGAAGAGGGGATTTTATAATCCTCCGGGTTTTCATATTATTTCGGCAGTATGGTATGCCATTAACCGATGGATTGGTTTTTCACCACAGGTATGTCTGGAAAACCTGCAGATTCTCACGCTCATTTATGTTACCGCAGCCATCATCGTAATGGTAAAGATACTGCAGGAGATATTCCCCCGGGATAAATTTTTACTCATCTTGGCAGCGCTTCTTTCTTTCTCTCCCTTTTTTACGATTCTTTCCGGTACATTGAATAATGATGCACTGGCTTTTCTGTGCAGTATGTCCGCTGTTTTGTATACCATACGATGGTACCGGAACAGGACATTAAAAAATATTGTAATCATTGCGGTAAGTCTGGGATTTGGCATGTTTACCAAATTAAATGTGGGTCTGCTGGCATTTCCCATAGGCTTTCTTTTTCTGTACAGTTTTGTGAAAAACAGAACTGAAAAGAACAGGCTTTTACGGATACCAAAGCCCGTTTTTACCGAAGAAAAAGGATTAACCGGTTTGCCGCATGGCTGTATCGTAAGCTGCAGCCATATCCTAAGCTTTTGCGTTTCTGTTCCCGTATAAACGGAAAATTGAAAATTGTGAAAAATCCGGAACAGATGCTTCATCAGAAAACCTTCCGAGCTGAATGTGGCAGCAGTAGTGGATGAATTTACGTATAACAGTTTCCGGTTTGAATGTCATATGTTTCCGGTGGAACCGGATAACTGGCAGAAAGTATTTGCCGAAAAGGCACTGCTTCATACAAGCTATCTTCCTAAGGAGACAGGAATCATGAAAGGGAGTCATCCCTACCGGAATATTCTGTATCCGTCCGTTATGTTTGACAGAATCAAGCAGTATTTTTATAAAGGAAACCAGCCCACACAAGAGATTTATATGATATAAAGGAGCCAATATTACGGTCGTGACTTATTTTACTTTTTCAAAAGTAAGCAGGGAAAAAGCCTCGGAGGCCTCTTTTTCAGAAGAAAGACTTGCAAGCAGGATGCCGGTTTTGGCATTATCAATATCCACGATAAAGTTGTGCTCCATACCGCTTAGTCCGTCATATTCATAGTAAAGATAGGAAATGCCATTGGTCTTTTTATCTTCCAAAACGGTGGCATTCTCATCTGCATCCACCACATCACGGTAGGCATCGGTATAGCCTTCTAACAGGAAAGTACCTGTCAGAATCACATTGCTTTCTTTGTCACAGATGGTAAACTGACCGTCTTTCTGGCTTAAGCTGTAACCGGTTTTGACACTCAGTGTGATCTTGATCTGTTCACCGGTATTTACATTAAAAGTGTAGGATTTGTTAGCGAAGGTTGTACATGCGGTCATAAAGAGCAGGCATGCCGTTAAGAGCATGGATGTTATGATTTTTCTTGCAGTTTTCATTGTACAGTATTCCTTTCTTTATCGTAAGTGTAGTGCTTTGCATCAGATTATCATGGAATGGCGTCTGTTGCAACTGTTTTGGTATGGTTGACAGACAGCGGGCGTCACCTTAAAATAACTACAATGCCGGTAATATTAAAATGAGTTCAGGGAGGTGGTCTCACTCACTTATGAAACGGAAAATAAAGAACATACTGATGGTTGTGCTTGTCGGTGTTTTTCTGTTTTCACTGGGAAAAATTGTTTTGATACTGACGGAACAGTATAAAGAAAATCATGCATTTGAGATGCTTGCGAAAGAAGTGGAAGATGCAAGGGAGCAGAGCGGAGGGAAAGAAAATGCATCAGACAGTAAGGCACCGGGAAATGGTAATGCTACAGAATACGATGGCTCTGTTGACAATACAAAAGAAGAGAAACAGGGGAAGGCTAAACTGATTCCCAGAAATTTCATGCAGACAGATGAGGAGACCGGTATTCTTGTGCCGTATCTTTCTTTATACGAGAGAAATCAAGACTTATACGGATGGATCAGCATAGAGGGGACGAAGTTAAATTATCCTGTTATGTATACGCCGAAGGACCCGGAATATTATCTGCGCAGAGCTTTTGACGGGTCAGATGCTGACTGCGGAACTCCTTTTCTGGATGCAGCCTGCAGCGAAGAGGGAAATTTATATGTGGTTTACGGACACCGGATGAAAAACCGTACCATGTTCGGGACACTGCCGTATTATGAAAAGAAAGAATACTGGGAAGAACACCCGTATATCTGTTTTGACACCTTATATGAGCAGGGAACCTACGAAATTGTAGCAGCCTTTTACAGTAAGATTTATGCAGAAGGGGAAAGCGGCTTTCAGTATTATGATTATAAAGATTTAAGCAGCGAAGAAGTCTTTACGGCATTTCAAAAAGGAGTGGAAGAGTCAGCACTTTATGAAACGGATGAAACGTTGTCTTTCGGAGATACCGTGTTGCTTCTTTCCACCTGCAGTTACCATACCAGTGAAGGCAGGTTTGTAGTAGTAGCCAAAAAAATTATGTGACAGGGGATATGTATGAAGAGAGCAGTGATTATCGGAGCAGGACCTGCGGGAATTACGGCAGGATTGGAACTGTTAAAAAAGTCAGAGGATTATGAAGTCATTATTCTGGAAGAAAGTATGTGTACGGGTGGAATTTCCAGAACCGTATCCTGTGAGGGTAACCGGATGGATATGGGAGGCCACCGCTTTTTTTCCAAGAATAAAGATGTCATGCGCTGGTGGGAGGAGATCCTGCCACTGCAGGGAGCACCGGCATATGATGACAAAAAGCTTGGCAGTGATGTGAAGCTTAAAAAGGGCGGACCGGATCCGGAAACAGAAGACCGGGTATTTTTGAAAAGAAGAAGAGTATCCCGCATTTATTACAATCATCGTTTCTTTGATTACCCGGTGAAAATGAATCTGACCACGATACGCAATCTTGGTTTTGTTACCATGCTGCAGGCGGGATGCAGCTACTTAAAAGCTCTTGTTTTTAAGCGGGAAGAAAAATCTCTGGAGGATTTTTATATCAACCGTTTTGGCAAAAAGCTGTACAGTATCTTTTTTGAAGGATATACGGAAAAACTCTGGGGACGTCATCCCCGTGACATTTCCCCGGACTGGGGCGCCCAGAGAGTAAAGGGTTTATCCATTCTGGCAGTGCTTGAGGATATGCTTTTTAAGGTATTGCCGGTCAGGAACAGAAAAGTGGAAACATCCCTGATTGAAACCTTTTATTATCCCAAGTTCGGACCGGGGCAGATGTGGGAGGAAGCAGCAAAAAAATTTGAGAATGCAGGCGGCAGGATCGCATATGGCTGCAAGGTCATCGGAATCCGGCAGAAAGACGGGCACATCGAAAAACTTACTTTTGAAAGAGACGGGAAAACAGAAGAAATAACGGCAGATGTTTTCTTTTCCGGTATGCCCGTGAAGGATCTCATTGCAGGAATGAACGGTGTCCCGGATAAATTAAGAGTCGTTGCACAAGGGCTTCCTTACAGGGATTTTGTGACAGTGGGGCTTTTGACAAACAGACTGAAAATATATAACGAAACAAATCTGAAAACGCTGGGAGACATTGTGCCGGACTGCTGGATTTATGTGCAGGACCGTAATGTACGGATGGGCAGGATCCAGATATTCAATAACTGGTCACCATATATGGTAAAGAATCCCGACGAAACTGTCTGGGTCGGCTTGGAATATTTCTGCAAAGAGGGGGATGCCATGTGGCAGATGTCACCTGAAAAGTGGGCGTCTTTCGGCAGGAAGGAACTGATCAAGATGGGAATCCTTGAGAAGGATGCCCCCATTTTGTTATCGCATTGTGAGAAAGTGAAAAAAGCCTATCCGGCGTATTTTGATACCTATGCAAAGATGCCTGAGCTGGAGAAATGGCTGAACCGGGTAGACAATTTATACTGTATCGGCAGGAACGGTCAGCACCGGTATAATAATATGGATCATTCCATGCTTACCGCCATGGAGGCAGTAGACTGTCTGCTTGCGGGCGGAACGGGTAAGGAAAGAATCTGGAATGTGAATACGGAACAGGAATACCATGAGGAAAAGAAAGGATAAATAGGATGATTTCTTCTTATATTGAGATTCTAATCTGCTGCCTATTGTTTTGGGTGACGCACCTTTTTTGTGCCCGAAAACACTTGCCGGAATATAAGACACCACAACTTCTTCTCTTTTATTTTTTTGCAAGGGTATTTCCGCTTCTTATGCTTGCGGAAAAGACACAAAAGCATTTGCTCTGTCTTTCCATGGAATGGGTGATAATCGGACTGTTGTACTATTATGTATGCCTGAACAAGTCTCATAAAATGCAGAACATTATACTCTGTTACTATTTCTTTCAACCGGCTTCCGCCATGCTGATTCTGTCAGGAGATATCAGGGGAATCTGCGTGAGTCTGTTTGTGCTTTTCCTGCTTTGTGTGACAGACCGGCTGATGGAAAAAAGAAAGATAAGTCTTTACGCATTCTGGCAGGAATATCTGCTTTTCTGTGTGGGATGCTCAGCCCTTATCCTTACCGGGAAGAATGTTTACGCACTGTGTACCATAGGCGTGGCGGTCGTTGGTACTGTGACAAGAGTGGTATGCCTGTGGAAAGCCCCTGTAAATTCCGGCGTATGTACTTCGGGAGCCGGGGAACTCTGTAAATTCGGGGGACCCTGCAATACTGAAGAGCCTGGTGCCGCTAATGAATCTGAGATACTTTCCCACCGGAAGTATTGTTTTTCAAAAATAGATTTTCTGTGTATGGCCCTTCTGACTCTTGTTTTTGCGGCAGCTGTTTTGTGGAAACTTGGCAGTCATGATACACCGGAGACCTCCGCCACATTTAAGGTGGGGAATCCGGGGGAAAATGAAATCGTACTTTACTTTGATGAGGAAACGGATCTGTCAGAAGTATGGATCTATTTAGGCTACAGGGGAAAAAGAGATATCTCTTTTTCCACCATGTCAAAAGATAGTTCGGCCTGGGAAGTGCTTGATGGTGATTATGTGGTAGAGAGTGCTTTTTGCTGGAACCGGGTGGCGGTGAACCGCAGGCTTACGTCACTGGGAATGGTACTCCTTAAGGAAGAAGCACAGATTTTTGAGATTGTCTGTCTGGATGGGGAGGGACGAGTATGTATCCCCCAAAACAGTGCAGACTATCCGGCACTGTTTGATGAACAGGACTTGTTTGTAAATCCCGCCACATATTATGACGGTACCATGTTTGATGAAGTGTATCATGGGCGGACCGCATATGAATTTCTGCATCAGTTGCCTATTTATGAGAACACACATCCGCCGCTTGGGAAAAGTATAATCTCCATAGGCATTGCCCTGTTTGGCATGAATCCGTTTGGCTTTCGGATTATGTGTGCCCTGGCCGGCATCCTTATGATTCCCCTGATGTATCTGTTTGCCGGAAAAATGTTCGGAAAAACGGATGTGGCATGCTTTGCCACAATCCTTCTGGAAACAGCATTTATGAATACTACTCTTTCAAGAATTGCCACTATAGATATACTGGTTGCACTTTTTGTACTGGCCATGTTCTTTTTTATGTATGGCTATACCCGGGCGCTGGGGCGGCAGGATAGATTTGTAAAGCAGATGCTCTGGCTTTTTTTGAGCGGGTTATTTATGGCACTTGCCATTTCCACAAAGTGGACGGGGTTTTATGGGGCAGCAGGCATTGCGGTTATCTTTTTTTGCAGTCTGCTTCAGCAGATTGGCGGTATTCGAGGTGTACGTGCACACAAAACCTTTCTTTTGAAAACCACCTGCTTTTGTGTCCTGTTTTTCCTGGTGATTCCCGGAATCATTTATACGCTGTCCTATCTTCCGTTTGCCAGAATTTATACCGATAAAAACCTGATTAAAAATATGCTGGATAATGCGAAACTGATGTTTACGTATCATAAGGACTGCGTATTTGACCATCCTTACTCCTCAGAATGGTACCACTGGCTGGTAGGTATGAAGCCTCTGGCGGACTGCAGGACCTATTTTGATGATGGAACAGCCGGTGCGGTTATGACAATGTTAAATCCGCTTCTTTGCATAGGCGGACTTTTTGCCCTGATACATCAGTTTTATTTATGCAAAGAAAAGAAGTGCAATAGAGCGTTTTTCCTGATTGTGGCATACTTATCCATGCTCCTGCCATGGCTTCTGATTCACCGTACAGTGTTTATTTACCAGTATTTTATCAGTGCACTGTTCCTGATTCTTATGATTGCCAATTCACTTTCCTACAGCCGGCACAGGAAGAGAAATATGTTGGTTTTTGCAGTACTTTCCATGATACTTTATGTGCTGTATTATCCGGTGCTTACCGGCCGGCCTGCAAAATTGTCCTTTGTAAATCAGATACTGGAATTGTTTGAGGGCTGGCACATTGCATAGGAGGGAGTTATGAAAATCTGGAAAAATCAGGCAGTCAGATATGCTGCAGTTGTGTTATTTGTGATAGTTTTTTATGTGCTGTTTGGAAAAAACGGTAGTTGGTTAAATCGGACGGGACTTTGCAGAGGAGCATTTTTTGTTGTTATCCTGACTGGAATGGTCGTGTTCCTAAAGAAGTATACAGGGATCGGAAAATCGGGAGCAGTAACGGAAGAACAGCTTGTGGTACTTCTGCTCTGTATGGGGATATTGATGCGGACGGACTATATGCTCTATACGCCCTGCGATTTAAGAAGCCATGATCTGTGGGAGATGGACGTGAATTCTTATGGGCACGCCTCCTATCTTTTGCAGGTTATGGAGGGACATCTGCCGGAGACGAATACGGTACAGCTCTACCAGCAGCCCCTGTTTTATATACTGGGAGCAGCTGTTTCCAAATTTCTGAATCTCCTTTTGCAGACAGGGGATGCTTTCTCTCTGGTGGATGCGTCCAAGACCGTATCCTGTATTGCCTCCTGTATCAGCCTGATAGCCTGCAGGGAAATATTCCGTGAGTGCGGACTGAAAGGAAGGGGACTCATCAGAGCCATGATGCTCGTAACCTTTCTTCCGGTTTATTATCTGACCGGCGGCAGAGTAGGACCGGATGCACTGGCAGGTATGTTTATGATGCTTGTTTTCTTATTTACCTTAAAATGGGTGAAAGAGAAAAGCTGGAAAAATACGATTATTCTGGCAATCCTGTACGGACTGGGCATGATGACCAAGATTTCCTGTGCCACCCTTGCTGTGTTTACTTTTTGTATATTTGTGGGATGCTTTTATAAGGGGTGCAAAGACGGCACATGGAAAGCCCTTTTGGCAAAATTTGCGGTTTTCGCAGGAATCAGTCTGCCACTTGGGTTATGGTACAGCGTACGCAATTATCTGCGTTTCGGACAGTCATTTACTTATGTGCCGGTAGTCGGTGAAGACAGTAGCCTTTATACCGGGAATTATTCTGTATTCCAAAGAATTTTTACCGTGAACCTGAAGAATTTGTTTGAAAACCCCTTTACGGATGTATTCGCTGATTATAATTTGCCGGTGTATGCCCTGAAATCGTCTTTGTTTGGTGAATTCAGGTATGAAGGAGAGGAGCAGATGGCATGTGTGTTGCTTTTCTTTGCAGCGCTGTTGGCAGTCTGCTGTATCATTGCCATCGTATATGGAATCGGGTTTGCTGCCGGTGACAGAATGGGAAGAATCTGTCTTATTGCAGCGGGTATTTATTATATGGGTGTTGTGGTATTTTATTTAAAGTATCCGTATGGCTGCAGCATGGATTTTCGGTATATGCTGTTTTTGCCGGTTCCGCTTGCCGTATTATTGGGAAAGTGCAAATGGTTTTGCGGGAATATGGGACGATATGCAGATATTTGCTGCATTGGTTTTTCCGTTGCCTCTTTTTTAATGTTTGGTTGACCTTTTTTATTGACACAGAACCAAATTATGGATATAATAAATTAAGTTTTGTATGGAAAGGAATACAATGTAAAGCCCCTAAAGGTGTATAACATCTTTAGATATTTGGTGAAAGGAGAATTATAATGAAAAAAACAATGAAAAAACTTTTATCTTCTGTACTGGGGATTACGGCAGCGTTTACATTATGCAGCAGTTCCGTACTGGCTGCGAATGAGGTTTCTATTTTAAGTGGTGCGAACGGTATTTACCTGAAAAATTCCGGTATTGATTATGTAATACAGGTCAGTGTGCAGAAAAATCATTTTTTACAGGCACGTGTGAATGGTGTCACGCTAACCGGAGAACAGTCTGGTACAGAAGGAACTGCCCCGGAAGTTACTGTGACGACCGCGGAACCGTCCCAAGCACCGGCTACAACGAAAACACCGACAACAACAGAAGCACCGACAACAACAGAAGCACCGACAACAACAGAAACACCGACAACAACAGAAGCACCGACAACAACAGAAACACCGACAACAACAGAAGC
>JBJFCA010000200.1:0-1111 GCA_051888725.1 Lachnospiraceae bacterium | reverse complement strand
ACCGACAACATCAGAGGCACCGGCAACATCAGAGGCACCGGCAACATCAGAGGCACCGGCAACATCAGAAACACCAAGAACATCAGAAGCACCGGCAACATCAGAGGCACCATATCCGGCAACATCAGAGGCACCATCTCCCGATTCGGCAACGGAATTTGTTGATTATGGAGCAGTTCCGGGTGGAAACAGCATTTCATTTGCAGCTGATTTTTTGGCTCCCATGGAAGTAAATGCAGAAACGTATTACACCAATGTGATAATCGCAGCTTCTTATCTGGATACATTGCAGGATGGTACCTATACGGTAGTTCTTGATTTCGTGGAAGGAAGCGCTACAACCAATATCATGGTAACCTCCGATGCTTCTTTGGTAAGCAACGGCAATCCGTCAACCGGAGATACCACCCATGTACTGCCATATGTATTACTTGCAGCATGCAGTGCCGGCGCACTGATCTTCCTTGCAAGAAAGGGAAAGAAAGAAGCCTGAAACAGTAATCATAGGTTATAAATTTTAAAATACGAGGAAGTATATCAGAAGAGATATACTTCCTTTTTTGTTTCAGAATTTCATGTAAATTTCGGTAAAATAAAAGACTCCGTAACACAGGCGGCATTCTTCAGGGAGATGTTTAAAGGAGGATTTATGAATTTAATGGATATTATCGGCCCGGTTATGGTTGGACCGTCCAGTTCCCATACAGCGGGCGCAGTGAAAATCGGTCGGGTCTGTCAGAAGCTTCTTGCGGAAAGAATCGTCAAATCAGAGATTGCCTTTCATGGTTCTTTTCTGGCAACCGGCAAGGGACATGGTACGGACAAGGCACTGGTAGCAGGGCTCCTGGGCATGCAGGTAGATGACCCGGCAATCCCGGATAGCTTTGAAATTGCAAAAAAGCAGGGACTTGTCTTTACACTGTCCGGCATCGATTTAGGAGATGTACATCCCAATTCCGTGAAATTAAATCTTACGGGAGAGTCCGGCAGGAGCTTGGAGGTAGTAGCGGCTTCCATTGGCGGAGGCAGAATAGAGATTTGCAAACTGGACGGTCTTTCTGCCAATTTCAGCGGGGATTATCCGACGCTCATCGTACACAATCTGGATCAG
>JBJFCA010000199.1:0-2272 GCA_051888725.1 Lachnospiraceae bacterium | reverse complement strand
GTCAATATTTTCCCACGCTTTTCATTGGTATCATTATCCCATGAAATCGGAACCGGGTAAAGCCAAATAAATGGCAAAACGGTTACGATGATTATAACACGAAACAAACAAATGTTCTATAAGAACTTTGGAAGTTGAGCCGGGTATCCGGCATTGTACATTGACAATTAAATGAGCTGTATCTTATGCCAACAGAGACACTTCCGTCAAGGGTGGGAAAGGAACTCGAGCAGGAGTAGCCCACAGGTCATGATGAATATCAGGGGACTAAAGGTCAGTTGTAAAGCTGACAGCATAGGATGCGTAGAAAGCCAAAATATCTATCACTTTTGCCAGTCAGAACCAATCACTATGAATTATAGGAAAGAAGGTGATTAGTTGCAGTAAGAAGAAAAGGAGGTGCCGGAATATGACGAGGGAGATGGAATATGCAAAGTGTATAGCTGTTCTTTGCAAGATTTACCGCATGGGTAAGATTACAGAGACAGAGTTTTATTTTGTGAAGGATAAGTTAAAGTCCAGATTTCTTATTGTAGATGATTCTGGAGAAGCTGCGTGAAATATTTTCACACAGTCGTTAACATTTGGATAATAAGATATGATGACAGCTAAGCAGAGAGGTTATGATAAATAATCTTTTGGCTGCTGTCATTTTTGTATATCAGTTACAACATTTTTAGAACAGGAGGAATTGTATGGGCGAAGTACAGATTTTAGAAAAGACAAGAACTGCTCCAAACAGCAGAAGCCGAAGCAGTAATGGGGCAGGTGGTCATGCTGTGAGAGTAGAAAGAATCCGTGTGGCTGCTTATTGCAGGGTATCCACGGATGGGGATGAACAGCTTGGAAGCTTTGAATCCCAGAAGCTTTATTATGAGCAGAAGATAGCGGATAATCCGGAATGGGTGAATGCAGGGATATTTGCGGATGAGGCAATTACCGGAACCAAGACGGATAAGAGAAATGGATTTCAGGAGATGATTGCAAGATGTCAGAATGGTGAGATTGATATGATACTTACCAAGTCGATTTCCAGATTTGCAAGAAACACAGTGGACACACTGAATTATGTGAGGATGCTCAAGGATAAGAATATTGCCATATTCTTTGAAAAAGAGAATATCAATACTCTTGATATGAATGGAGAGCTTCTACTTACGATTATGAGTTCGCTGGCACAGCAGGAGGTGGAATCCCTGTCCCAGAATGTTAAGATTGGTCTTCAGATGAAAATGAAGCGTGGAGAAATGGTGGGATTTAATGGATGTTTCGGGTATGATTATGACCCGGAGACAAAGACCATATCCGTTAATGAGGATGAGGCTCAGACAGTCAGAATGATATATGACATGTATCTGCAGGGGTATGGAACCACAACGATTGCCAAGCGACTTATAGAGCTTGGAATAAAGAATAAAAAAGGTGAAGTGAGCTGGCATACCCATGGCGTGATGGGAATAATTAAAAACGAGAAATACAAGGGAGACATTCTTCTTGGAAAAACATTTACCACTGATCCGATATCAAAAAGACGTCTTGCAAATTTTGGTGAGGAGAATCAGTATTATATCAGGGATCACCATGAACCAATCGTCAGCCGTGAAATCTGGGATGAAGCTGAGAAGATAAGAAAAAAGAGGGCAAAGAACAAGGTGGTTGAAACAACCGGAAACAGGGAGCGGTATACAAGGCAGTATGCTTTCAGCAGCATGTGTGAATGTGCCTATTGCGGGCATAAGCTTACAAGAAGAACAAGGCACAGCAGTTCCATATATGAGAAACCGGTATGGCAGTGCATGAATGCTACAAAGAATGGAATTGCCAACTGCCCGAATTGTAAGGCTATTGATGAGGCAATTCTTGAGGGGGCATTTTTAGATGCATTCAAGCTTCTTGCAGGCAATTTCGATGATGTGCTTGATGTCGTGCTTTCTTATGTAGAGGAATCTGCAAACAACGATGACAATATCCGAAGAAAACAGCAGATTGATAAGGATATTTCAGCACTGGAGTCGAAAAAATCAAGAATGACAGATATGCTGATTGATGGTACAATAACAAAGGAAGTGTATGATGAAAAGCTGGTGGAATTCACCAGAAAACTCCATACCCTGTCAGATAAGCGTAAAATCTTAGCTGACAGTATCAGTACCAGAAATGATATAAGCAAGCGAATGTCAGAACTTCGTGAGACACTGGAAAAAGAAGATATCCTGGATGAATTCGACAGAACCGTATTTGAAAGTATCATCGAAAAAGTATATGTCGGTGG
>JBJFCA010000198.1:0-2281 GCA_051888725.1 Lachnospiraceae bacterium | reverse complement strand
TTTGAGTATGGACTATTTTTGTATACCTACAAGTTTTGAACCTGATTACTACGCGTACTGCTGGCCCTTGTTGAAGAGCTGTTTGAACTTACCGGAAAGCTTGCAAAGCTTATCATACAGATCAAAGGTAATCTGGGTAGAAGGTGCCACCTCCATGTAAGAAACCATCATCTTGACCATCATATAACTGTCAATGAATGCGCTCTTAATCGCAACAGAGAACATCACTCCAATAATCAATGCAAAGATCCATGCGTGTTGTACCCCTACAACAGAAAGAATTCCAAGGAAAAGCAGGAAAGGCAGAAGCCATGCTAAAAGGCTGACACCAATTACGATTAAAGTAGTGATTGCCGCATCCTTTAAAAGCTTTTTCCAGTTCTGGAAATAAATAACGACTCCGTCTGCTGCGCTTTTGTAAGCAGATTGTTCTCTATGTAAAAATGTGTAACCCAGGCAGCACTCATCCACATAACCCAGCGCAATCTGTACAAACATCTGTGCAAAGGCTATGATTGCACTTACTCCGGGAATACCGCCAAGCAGATTGTCAATCTTCTGCAGACCTCTTTGCAGCTGGCTTACCGCACCGGATACCAATCTGTCTACCACGAAGTAAACATTTGCCGTTGCAAATCTTTCTTTCACCATGTTTTTTGCAGCCTCAAACTGATTCTGCGGCAGCTGGCCGGTGGTTACTGCGGTTGCTACCATTGCCACATGTCCGGCTTTGATCATATAGCCGAAATAGTGATTCACCACAGCACTTACGATACATACCAGTACTAACCAGATCCAGAAACCAATCAGCATACCTTCTCCGCTGCCGAGACTTCCAATCCCCAGACAGATTGCAAGGGTAAGCAGTGCAAATAGGATAACTGCTGCTCCCAATGCCAGTTTCAGCCACACGAATTTCATAGTCTTAAAATAAACATCACTTGCTTTCAATTCTCTTCCCTCCATAAGCAATATTTTCGAACTACTATTTTATTGTATAGAAGAAAACCGAAAACTGCCACCGGTCTTTCTGCACATTTACCCGCCGGAATATCTGAAATTATGCACGATTAGAAGCTATCACATGGTTAGCGAATCGTGACATGGGGACACACCTCGTGACAAAAGAACCGTCCCCAACGCATTCAAAATATAATCGATTTCCTCTTCCGTATTGTTGCTGCTTAAGGAAAGACGCAGTGCTCCTCTGGCAAGCTTTGGGGATCTTCCGATAGCAAGCAGCACATGACTGGGTTCAAGTGAACCTGACGCACATGCGGAACCGGAGGAGGCACAGATGCCTTTCGCATCCAGTAATATCAGAAGACTTTCTCCATCCACGCCTTCAAAGCAGAAGTTCACGTTTCCGGGAAGCCTGTTTTGGGCACTTCCGTTTAATATGGCATGGGGAATCTGTTTCAGACCTTCTATTAAGCGGTCTCTCATGGCACTGATTCTTACCGCGTCTTCTGTCATATGTTCACAACATTCTTCAAAAGCAGCTGCCATGCCCACGATGGCGGGTACATTTTCTGTCCCGGCGCGTTTCCCTCTTTCCTGGGCACCGCCTTCAATCACACTGCTCAGTACAATTCCTTTTCTTGCGTAAAGAACCCCGACTCCTTTAGGACCGTGAAACTTGTGGGCTGAAAGGGAAAGCATATCAATTCCCTGCTCTTTTACGGAAATTGGCAGGTGCCCTGCTGCCTGCACGGCATCTGTATGAAACAGGACGCCCCTTTTCTGACAGATCCTTCCTATCTCGGTAATTGGTAAGATGGTACCAATTTCATTGTTTGCATACATAATGGTAACAAGACAGGTATCCTCCCGGATGGCGTCTTCCACCTGCCCGGGCGAAAGGCTGCCCTCTTCATCCACGGGCAACAGCTCCACCTCGAAGCCTTCTGTTTCCAGCTTTTTGAGCATATGCAGCACTGCATGATGCTCAATTGCCGTAGAAATAATATGCTTCTTCCCGTTTTTTGCACCGATTCTGGCGGCAGATAGAATTGCCTGATTGTCTGATTCGCTGCCACCGGAGGTAAAATAAATCTCCTTGGGAGAACAGTCCAGATATTTAGCCATGATATTTCTTGCCCGGTCCATGGCTGCCGCTGCCTGCTGCCCCTTTGTGTGCAGACTGGACGGATTTCCGTACATACTCTCCATATAGGGCAGCATGGCATCAATGGCTTTGCGGCTCATTTGTGTCGTTGCGGCATTATCCACGTATACTTCCATGTTTACTCCGATTACAAACCTAATTTCTTTTCCAGCT
>JBJFCA010000197.1:0-10798 GCA_051888725.1 Lachnospiraceae bacterium | reverse complement strand
TGTCAGTACGGTAACACGTCCATCCGCATACTGCTCATCCACCCACTTTTTAATTTCCTTTACCAGCTTACTGTTCTTGTCCATCTGCTGATCGCCTTTCAGTTTAAAATACGTGTTCATCCAGTGGGCAATCCCTGCCAGTCCGGAAGTGTTGGAAACTGCACAAAGTACTGGGCGGTTTAAGAATTTATCCGTATCGAAAATGTTATAAATCTCTTCATTTTTTAAGAGTCCGTCCGCATGGATACCGGCTCTTGTTACATTGAAATTTTTACCTACAAACGGTGTTCTGTCCGGAATATGATAACCAATTTCCTTCTCGTAATATTCGGCAAGTTCCGTTATAACCGTTGTGTCCATACCATTTAAGCTGCCTCGCAGCTGGGCATATTCAAAAACCATAGCCTCAAGTGGTGTATTTCCAGTTCTTTCACCAATACCAAACAATGAGGTATTGATTCCGGAGCATCCATACAGCCACGCTGTTGTGGAATTTGAAACTGCTTTATAAAAGTCATTATGACCATGCCATTCCAAATTTGCATGAGGAACACCGGCATGCGTATGCAATGCATAAATGATTCCCTGTACACTTCTCGGAATTACGGCTCCGGGGTAATTTACACCATAGCCCATGGTATCACAGGCACGTACTTTAATGGGAATTTGATACTCCTCCTGAAGCTTCATCAGTTCCAGACAGAACGGCACCACATATCCGTAAATATCCGCTCTTGTGATATCTTCCAGATGACACCTTGGGCTGATTCCCTCTTCCAGGCAGTCTCTGATCACACTTAAATAATGCTCCATTGCCTGCTTTCTTGTCATTTTTAATTTCAGGAAGATATGATAATCAGAGCAGCTTACCAGAATACCGGTTTCCTTCATACCGATTTCCTTCACCAGCTTGAAATCTTCTTTGCTGGCACGAATCCAGCTGGTTACCTCAGGATATTGATATCCTCTTTCCATACATTTATAAACGGCATCTCTGTCCTTCTTGCTGTAGAGGAAAAATTCTGACGCACGAATCATTCCGTTCGGTCCGCCTAATTTATGCAGATAATCATAAATGGTCACGATCTGTTCCGTCGTATAAGGCGCTCTTGACTGTTGGCCGTCGCGGAATGTTGTATCCGTAATCCAGATATCCTTTGGCATATTATGAGGTACAATTCTGTCATTAAAAGGAATCTTGGGAATTTCCGAATAAGGGAACATATTACGGAAAACATTGGGCTTCTCCACATCATCCAATATATACATGTGTTCTTCGATTTCCAACAGATTGTTGCGGGTATTCATATTAATCGGCCGATTCTCAAACGTGTCATTTTCTCTCATGTTAAGAAACCTCTTTCTTATTTAATAGACCTCATATAACAGACCTTCGTATAATTGTATACAATCATACGAGGTCTGTCAATACCCTTTTCACATTCAACATCCCATATCCCTGTTTTTCAGGCGGTTCGTTTAAGGGATCTGCTGCATGAAGGAGTTGATATTTTGCCTGTTCTTTGGAAAGACCCGGATATTTGCAAAGTAAAAGAGCCAGACTTGCAGATACCATGGGGGTTGACATGGAAGTGCCACTTTTTTCAATATAAGCATTTTGTATCTGTCTGCCTCTTCTCTTAAAAAAGGAATTACAGGATATAATTCTGGTTCCCGGAGCCACTATATCAGGTTTCCTATAGAGTGCATCCTTTTTTCCTCTTGCCGAATAGGTTTCACATAGGTTCCCCTGATCCTTTAAAAAATTACCGTCGTGACAACCTACCGTAATCAGATACGGGCTTTCTCCCACATGGGAAATACTGCCACATGCAGGACCGTTATTGCCTGCAGCGCAGACGACCAGAATCCCGTCTGCCCAGATTTCCTCTAATTTATTACGTAAGTTTTGTTCCTTTTTTTCATCGACTCTGCCGCCCAGACCCACAGAGATATTCAAAATTCTGATATTCCATATCTTTTGATTTTTTTGTATCCAGTCAAGACCTGTCAGCATATTTTCTACAGAACCGTCGCCCTTATTGTTTAACACCTTTCCCACAACCAGATTTGCTTCCGGAGCAATCCCCCGGTATCTTCCGCCGGATGCAAAGCCTGAACCACAGGCAATTCCGCAAACATGAGTACCATGTCCGCTGTCATCGTAAATACTGTTCTTACCGGATACAAAATCCTTGAATGCAAGTATTCTCCCTGAGAAATCAGGATGCATGGCGATTCCGGTATCCAGCACCGCAATGGTGACACCGTGTCCTTTTTCCTTTGTATTAAAATCTTCACAACCGATCTGTTTTCTTACACGTTCCATAAAAAAGACTCCGGCTTTTTTTTATCATATGCCGAAGTCTTTTCATTTGTTTTTTAGTTTACGTCATTATTTCTTTTTCCAAAAATATATGGCTGCAGCAAGACCACCAAGCCCCAATGCCAAAAACCATTTCGGGTGTAAGAAATCACCTGTATCAGGAGATTCATCCAATTTATGAAGACTTGTGAATACAGCCTGATTTGTATGTACACTTTCCTGTCCGTAAATGTTTACATCTCCCAGATTAACAAAAGCATATGCTGATAAATGATTCACATAAAAAGATACTTCACAACCGTTCTTACTATAATTCACATTCTCAAGCTGCCCGTCACTGTCCAATGTAAAGATTCTGAGATCCGCATAGGAAAAGGAATCCGGCAAGGTAACAAATACCTGTAAATCTTCTTTTCCGAATCTGGTAACAGGTATATCCTGCTTTTTATCGGTGAGTGTGAAATCCACACACAGTTCATCGTAATCCTGCAGTTCTGTTTGAAAAACATCCCGGTAAGCCTTTTTAATATCTGTATACTTATCCTCTGCATCGGTTGCGGTAAATATATACCCGCCTTCCGCTTTCAAATCAATATGAAGGTTTTTAAGCGAACCGGTCTGATTGTCGGTCTCGATGGAAGCTGACCTTTCCTCTGCATCGTTTCCATTTATATTCTTTTTCTCTCCGGTTTCTGCAAAAAGAATATACTCCACACCTTTCAGACTTTCCGTCCTGTAACTTTCAGCAGATAATCTTTCCGCACTCTTCTCATATGAAGTCTCCGGCAGCTTATTACCTGATTCTAATACAAGGTACCTCTCCTCCAGAGGAAGATCCGTCAACGTGAAATCAAAACTTGCAAGTCCCAGGCTCTCCACTTTTTCTCCGATATGCATTCCGCTTACGGGACATCCGGCAAATGCCCTGTCGGCTATTTTGGTAAGATTTGCTCCGCCATCTACGACTGTGAGTGCACTACATTTGTAAAAAGCGCCTTCTCCTATCTCGGACAACGACTCCGGCAAGGTGACGGTTTCAATATATTTTTGTTCCGCAAACACTTCAGGAGCGATTCTTTTTACACCCTCCGGAATCACCACATTCTTCTGCATTCCCCGATAAGCCAGTAGAATTCCGTCACCTACAATCAGAAAATCTTCTTCCTCTCCGGAAAGCCAGTCCGCAAGCCATGCCGATTTTTCAAATGCTTTTGGTGCTATTTCCGTAACAGTGACGGGAATTTGGACATCCGTAAGCTCCTCACAATGATAAAAAGCACCATAACCGATGGAAGTAACTCCGTTTGGGATAACCGCTTTTTTCAGATTGCTTCTTGCATAAGAAAACTCACCGATTGCCGTAATCTTCGGAAACGTATACTCAGAAAGATTCTGACTCCGGTAATAAGCCTGATTCACTACTTTTCCTTCCTCTGTGACCGTATACTTCGGAATGATTGTACTTTTTTCATAATTATTTTCATAAACCTCCGAAGAATTGGCCTCTTCAACGGATGTCTCCATAAATACAAACGCCTGTCCTGCCACTACATAGCTGCTTCCCAGAATATTACCTGCTTCACGATCATCCCCTGCCTGATCGTTTGAAATCTGATTAAACGGATCATCTTCATTCACTTCGGAATAATCTCCTGTATCTTCATATTCCACCTCATTCTTTTCCTGCCATTTTTCATAAAAGGAAGCAGCCACAGATCCTTCCGGTGCATTCACCGTCAGTCTTCTGCATCCGTCAAATGCAGTTTCATGAATGGTTTTAACGGTTTCAGGAACTGTGATATCTGAAAGTGCAATACAATCCGCAAATGCTTTGATACCAATCTGTGTAACCGAATAAGGTATTGAAATATTTTTTATGGAGCCGCAACCGGCAAATGCATAATCAGGTATTCCGGTTATACTGCTACTCATTATAATTGTCTCCAGGTGCTTACAGTCAGCAAATGCATATGCAGCAATATCCGCTACGCTTGCAGGCATGGTATAAGAATTCCTGGTGTTTGCAGGGAGCATAAAATAAATTTTTTGCAGATCCTTATCACACAAGCAATCATCTTTCATAACAAAAGAAGGATTCTCTTTGGGAATCTTAAATGTATGCAGCAGTTTACAACCTGCAAATACACCTATACCCAGTTTTCTGAAACCTTCCCCGACAGACACTGTTTGCAGATTTTCACAGTCGGCAAAAGCCCCATTTCCGATCTCTTCTATCGAATCGGGCAGTTTCAGTTCGGTAAGGGAACTACAGCCTGCAAAAGCACGATAATCAATCTTCTCGAGATTTTTCCCGTTAAAGAGAACAGCTTCCATTTCCGGATGATTGGCAAATGCTTCTTCCCCAATGACGGAAACGGAAGCAGGAACAGACACGACTTGCGCCGTGCCTGTATACTTGACTAATGTTGTTCCGTTCATTTGAAAATCTGCATCCGAAGAAGTGGACCGGCTGTCAGCTTCTGCAAAATCCGCAGGGATCTGTGTCACAGCCACAGCCAGTGCCAAAAGCAGGATGCATAAGGAATTTTTGAATATTTTTTTCATATGCACCTTTATGCAGGAATCTTTTTATATACTTTGTCTTTCTTTGTAAACAATATCACAGAAATACAGGTAAGACCGATTACAAAGAACCATTTCGGAGAAATATCTCCGGTTTTGGGCGAACTGTCCGTAACACCGGTTGCTTCAAGCTGCGCTGTATTCACATAAATCACATACGGTGAAAAATGCTCAGCCGTAAATGTCACACATGCCACACCATCTATGGTAGTAAATTTCGGATTCAGTTTGTCCAGTTTCTCGTTGACAACACCTGCAACCTTATTATTACCTGCATATGTGATCATGGAATCGGGCAAAGGCAGCGTAATGGAGATTGACAGACCGGAGGTATCGGTTATTTTCGTTTTTCCGGTAGCGTCATAAAGTGAGATATCCATAGGGAAATACTTTAAATTATCCAGACTGCCATATTCATTCATTAATGCTTTTACGATTTCCTCAGTGGCAGCCGTATCATCCGTTACTTTAATGACAAAGTTATCAGAAGAACCTTTTACGGTTGCCGATACAACACCGGTATTTGACAGACCATTTTTATCAATCACAATCACGGTGCCTGTTTTGTTGCCGCCGGAAACTGAAGCATTACCTGTATTTCCATTTGTATTGCTGCCATTTGTACCGGAGTCGCTGTTCGAACCGGATTTCGTTGTATAGTTAGCTGTTACTGTAGTATTGGCTGCCGGCATAACCATTGTTGTGGCAGATACTGTATCGCTGGCAAATTTCACTGATGTATTGTCCGCCGTCCACTTTGAGAACTGCTGTGTGGAACTCGGTTCGTTTGCTATGACAATGACCGTTGCTCCTGCCACATAGCTTCCGGAACCCTGTCCGTTTTTCACAGTCAGCGTATAAAGCTGATTAGAAGCATTATTCCCACTGACAGAACTGCTTCCGCCGTTACCATTTCCGCCTCCGCCGCTGCTGCCGCCATTTCCGGTACTATTCTTCTCATATTGTGCATATACATCCGTATCTTTCTGGATGTTAGTAATAGCCGGCCGCCAGCCTGTAAAGGTGTAACCGCTTCTTGTGGGAGCCTGCGGTAAAATGGCATCTTCCCCTTTGGCTACCTTTTGTGTATAGAGAACCTTATCATCATAATCAATGAATCGAACCGTAAATTTTGTTTCTTCCGAATCAATCTTACGATATTGTGCCGTTATATCCATATCACGGCTGACCGAAGAAAAATCAGAAGGAATCCATCCTTCAAAGATATACCCCTCTCTGACGGGATCTGCCGGTGCAGTTGCTGCCGTACCGATAAGTACCTTCTGCTCGCTTATAATTGTCTGGTCGTAGTCCCAGAAAATAACTGTAAATGTAGTGGTAACCGGTTTGTCCGTAATCTTGATATTCTCATATTCCCCTGCATAAATTGCAGCAGCACTTCCTTTTTCACAATAAAACTCTATGGTCTTATAATCACCTTTTGAGCTTGGATTCTGTGGTGTGTTAAAGGCAAGCGGATCAATATACGTAACACTGCTGGGAATATCCATATATCTTACATTGCTGTCATAAAAAGCATATTTACTGATGGATTTACAGGTAGTGGGCAATGCTACCGAATACAGACTTCCCGTATTACGGAATGCGTTTTCCGGCACTGTGCTAATAAGGGAGGAAGCAAGATCAACCTGTCCGATTTCGTCACAGTCCATAAAGGCTTCCTTTGCAATTTCCGTTACACCCGCTAACTCTGTAGCACTGATGGTACCCGGCGTACTTAATTTACCTCTGCTCTCCAGACACTGTACCACAGAGTTTTTGGCTCCATCCTTCAAGCCGAAAATAATGGCATTTTCCGTTTTAAAGTAAGGCCCTCCTCCAAAAGATACATCCTCTAAAAGCGGACAATCTCTGAATGGTCTGATACCCATTTCAGATACAGTGGAAGAAATGGTAACATTTTTTAATTTTGCATTATTGTTAAATGCATAATCACCTACCTTACTGCCGCTGTTTTCCATATAAAACGTAGTAAGTTTAGAATCAGAACCGTTAGCGTCATTCATGCTATTTCCGTGAACGGTATAATCATATGCAAATGCATAATCGTCAACCAATGCATCCCCGCCAAAAATGCTGATTCTCTCCAAAGAACTGCATCCGCTGAACATATACGGCTCATATTCCGAAATATCCCAAAATGTAATCTCCTTCAGATCTGTATCCGGTCTGTCTGAAGAATTCACTGCTTTGACTGCATAGGTACCATCCGTATTTAACTGGTAACTTCCATCCTCGTTCTTAACTGCCGCTGCATTGGAAAAGAGCCCCTGTTTTACCGATTTGACACCGGTCGGAATCACAGGTCTTAATGCCGCATTGATAATATCCCACTGATCGCTTGAGATTTCCGTACTGCTGTCAGCAAGCCACTTATTATAATTGGTCACTGCATTTCTTGCAGCCTCTTCGTATTCCGGCGTAATATATGGATAACGGTCAGTCGTATATTTGGTTGTCAGTTCCTTATAAGTCGGATAATCCACAAGTGTTGCCGCGCCCTTACCTGATACAGGATTCGTTACATACTGTATTTCCAGATTTGTCGGCCATCCGCTGTAATAAGTAATATAGGTCTTGGGCTGCTGACCGGCATTAATGGTACTGGAAGCATTCATTGCGTAGGTATAAGGCACAATGTCTGCTCCTACCTTACCGGTAAACCGCAGTATCGGTGTGGATTTTAAATACGTGCTTTCATTGGGGCAGCCAACTGCATGTACCCCTGCCACAATCTGTGTGGCAAATGCATCCGTACCAATAAAGGTAATGGTTGATGCATCTTCAAACAGAACATCCTTTAAGTTATGACAGCCCTTAAACGCATTTTCTTTAATCTTAGTCACTGTAGCCGGAATCGTTATTTTCTCAAGGAAGCAGTTTCCTGAAAAGCAGCCCGCATCAATTGCTGCTATACCATAAGGTCCAATGGTGCTGGGGATGGTCACTTCTTTCACTTTTTTGGTCATGTTAAAGTAAAGCAGTTCGTTATGAGAATTTACCTGATATGTTAATTCCGCAATACCGCCATCTACTGCTGTTTCCCGTTTGATTATTTCATAACAGTCTCTGTCTGCATACTTAAAGGCAATGGCATTTGCCTTGGTAAAGGTATGTGTTGTGGAAGAACCGTCTGCTTCAAAGTAAAAAGCAGGATCCACCCAGGAAAGAAAATTCAGATCATTACCTGTGTATTCTCCTTCAAAATCCGTATAAGGGCTTTCCACCTTGATACGTTTTAATCCTGCACAGCCTTCAAAATTGTTTAAATTGATTTTACCGATAATGGATTCCGGAAGTATCACGTCAGAAAGTCTTGTACAGCCCTTAAATACAGATACACCCAGATCGGAAAGCGTCACATTCCTGCCGGCGTTTACGCCTGCAATATCCAGGGTTCCTGCGACAGCTCCAAGATCACTGCATCCTTCAAAAGCATGGTCGAATATTTTCGTCACACTTGCCGGCAGGATAAATTCCTTCAGCGCACGGCAATTTAAAAATGTATAATCGGAAATATACTGCAGTCTGGAATTAAAATCCAGACCAATGGAGGCCATGTTGACGCAGTTTGCAAACGCATGGTGTCCCATTTCCGTAAGACCGTTTCCAAGATCAATACTTTCCAGACCTGTACAGCCGTAAAACGCATAATTTCCGATACCCATCAGTCTTTCCCCGACAACAAGATCCCGGATATTTCCTTCATTTGCAAAAACACCATTTTCAGGTATGGTATTAATTTTCCCTTCAGGTTCCGCAATCACCCATTCCTGAACGGCTCCGTCTCCCGTAGCCGCCGGATTTGCCTTTAAGGACTGGTTTCCTATGTACATAACTGTAATATTCTTAATCCATTGTTCGGCGGTGCTTTCTGTTTTTCTGTAAGTATAACCGTCAGCCCCCTGATAAACGGTACCGGAAGTATCTCCCGAGTTATCACGGTAATAAAACTCTGAGAGGTCCAATGTACTCCACTGCTTATAATCGGCATAATAACATGCCCGGAATTCAGCTTCTTTTACAAGGATCGGATTACCGGATACATCAACCTCATAAACAGGATCAGCTGCCTTATAGTAAAGCGGCTTCTGGCTGCGGCTCACCGCCACATAACCGGTTCTGGAGCCCAGGTTTTCATTATATTTCGTGAAAGCATCCACGGTATCGGGAATGATAAGTTTGTTTTCAGAAAGATTACCCGCATTATACCCTAAAATAATGGCAATCTTATCGGGACTTGTGGAAGACGCATTTACAAATGCAAACTGAAAAGTTCCGTCGCCCGTGGTGTATATGGTATCACAGTTTGTGGGCACTACCGGAATGACGCTGGTGCTTGCATCAGCGCTGCCTTTCCATATCTGTTCTTCCCATAAATATTTTTTGTCCTCTGCCGCCTTCGTTTCCGGAACCGGAATCAGTGCTATTAAAATGGCCGTGATCAGACAGATGGCACCCACTGTCTTACGAACTCTTTTCTTTAGTTTCCAATTCTTCTTCATTTCTTTTGCCATGGTGTTCTTCTCCTTCACACTTCGTCTATCTGACTTTTTTGGCAACTACAACAAATCTCCCGTAACTTGTATAATAATCACAGGTAGATAACGTAAGCAGTTCATCTCCATAGGTTGCCGTGACCCCCGTATCATATAAAGACATGGCAGCCATCTCTCTCATATTGGAATCAAATTCTGCTTCCGAAAGAGCATCCACAAACTGATAATATTTAAAAACGATTTCGCTCTCCTCATAAATTTTGGAACGAAATACATACATCACTTCATAGGTTCCTTTTTCATAAATGGTATCAAACTGAATATATTTATGATCTTCATAAAACTTCTCTGAGCTGTATTTGTTCAATTGTCCGAACATCCTGCCGCTTCTCATATGATGTCCGTACAGAATGAGATTGGTAGATCTGGGATAGATACTGCAGTCCTTGTCCAGAAAAATACTACCATTCTTATCTTCTTCCTGATCAAAATTATGATTCAGATAGTATTCATTATTTACAGTCTGCAAAACAGGATAATCTATATATGTATCGTCAATTTTGATCCATCCGATTAGTCTTTTGTTTAAACTATATAAAGTCTGATACTCTGAAAGCACATCAGGCAGTGCTTCCGGATCCTCATTATAATGGATCACCGGCTCTTCCTTAACGGAGATACTCTGAACGTCACCCTTTAGATTTTTCTGGATATTAGCATAGTCGTCCAGTCTCTTCGTCTGATAATAATAATTACCAAGGTACGCAAAACAGCCTGCAGCGACAATCAGGCAGGCTCCCATGATACATTTTCGAATCCGGTCTCTCTTTTTGATTTCTGATAGGATCTGCTTCTGCATGGTTTCATCATAATCACTCAGGCTGACTTTTTTTGCGTCTGCCGGTAATTTGTGTTTTGATTTCCTGCTTTTTTTGTCTTTCGGTTCTTTTTCTGCTGAAATACTTTGTGCAAGATCCCTTAGTTCTTCTACAAAATCTTCACCCAAAATGGTATAAAACCGGATTCTGTTCTGTGTAATATCTAAAATTAAGGCTTCTATCTGTGCCCTGTTCTCTAAATTCCGGGTTTGTTTTAATTTAGTTATTTCTGCTTCATCGCGCAGTGCCAGTTTATAATCTGTTTCCGTTCGAAACTGTCTGCCAGCAACTTCATACACGGGCTCAACACTCCTGTGATTTCATTCTGTATTACTATCTGCTATCATCTATATTTTACTATATATTGAAATTTAATCAAGTATTTTCACAACTCCATGAAACATTGACATGCCTGCATACATAGAATAAAGCATAACAACAAAACGGAGGCAAAACAATGAGTGATTTAACTGCTACAAACTGTGGATGTC
>JBJFCA010000196.1:0-10805 GCA_051888725.1 Lachnospiraceae bacterium | reverse complement strand
GGAAAAGCATTATGATCTGCCCGGTGTCAGCATGAAATCAGCCATTTATCCTTATATTGCAGACGGACAGATTGAAAGAAGGGACATTACACCGGACGATCTGCATCCCAATGATGCAGGACATAAGCTTGTGGCGGACGTAATCACCTGGTATCTGGCACAGGAAAAGAAAAAAGCAGAGGAGGGCTTACAGGAAGGGAAAAACTTCCGGGTAGGTGAAACGGTATTACCGGCGCCCATTACTGCCAACGGATATGAAACTGCACACAGATATCGGAATGACGAGCTGAAGCCTGTTGTGTGCGAAGGCTTTGTGAAGGATACGGCAATACAGAGCTGCGTCGCAGATTGTTTCAAAAAGGGCTTTTCAGCAGCAAAAATAAATGATAAAATTGTGTTTGAAGTGGAAGCATCGTCCATAGCGGTTCAATACCGGAAAACGGTCAGAAAACCTGCACCTGTTGCGGAACTGATTCTGGATGGTGACACAGAGCATGCATTTAAGCTGGATGCCAATTTTGAGGAAGACTGGGGAGACTGTCTGTTCTTGGAGACTGTTTTGGAGCATGGGGAGAGGAAAAACCATACGGTGGAAATCCGGATCACTGAGGCCCACGAGGATGACAGGGAAGTCTTTTATCTTGTTTCCCTCATTACAGCTTAACTGCCTGATAAAAATATCACAAGGAGAGCGAACACATGAATTACGGTTACTTTGATGAAGTAAACAAGGAGTATGTTATCACAAGACCTGATACTCCCGCACCCTGGGCAAACTATCTGGGTTCTCCCGCATATGGTGCCATTATTTCCAACAACGCCGGTGGTTACAGCTTTGTAAAAAGCGGTGCAAACGGCAGAATTTTAAGATATCATTTCAACAGCGACGATACGCCCGGCAGATACATTTATCTGCGTGATGATGAAACCAAGGATTACTGGTCAGCTTCCTGGCAGCCGGTAGCCAAGCCGCTTGACGAGTACAAGAGTGAATGCCATCACGGTACTGCTTATACCAATATGGTTGCAGACTATGCAGGTATCCATTCCGAGGTACTTTATTATGTACCGCTGGGAAAGACCTATGAGGTCTGGAGTGCAAGTATCACCAACAATTCCGATCAGGAGAGAAAGATTTCCGTATTCTCCTATGCGGAATTTACCAATGAAAGCAATTATGAGCAGGATCAGGTAAATTTACAGTATACGCTGTTCATTTCCAGAACCCGTTTTCTTGGCAACAAGATCGTACAGAGCATCAATGAAAATGTAGGAAAGGATGAGACGGGAAGCAACCACAGAGAACGTTTTATCGGTCTGTGCGGCGCACCGGTTACTTCCTATAACGGAGATAAGGATGCTTTCTTAGGCAGATATCATACATATGGCAATCCCGTAGCAGTGGAAAACGGTAAATGTGACAATGTACTGAACTACAATTCCAATGCCTGCGGCGCACTGCACAGTGCCATTACTTTAAAGCCCGGTGAAACCAGGGTACTGACTTTCGTGTTCGGGCAGGCCAATGCAGCGGAAGCAGATGCCATTATGGCTCCGTACAATGATGCTTCCTTAGTAGAGAAGGAACTGGCAGAATTAAAGAATTACTGGCACAGCAAACTGATGAACTTCCAGGTAAACACACCCGATGCTGCATTCAACAGTATGATCAATACCTGGAATGCATATCAGTGCTTTATTACCTTTACCTGGTCCAGAGCAGCCTCTTTTGTATACTGCGGACAGCGTAACGGTTACGGATACAGAGATACCGTACAGGATATTCAGGGTATCATTCATCTGGATCCCGAAATGGCACTTTCCCAGATCCGTTTCATGCTTTCTGCACAGGTGAATAACGGCGGTGGACTGCCTCTGGTAAAATATACCCACAATCCCGGTCATGAGGACACGCCGGATGATGAATCCTACGTAAGAGAGACCGGACATCCTGCATACAGAGCGGATGATGCACTCTGGCTGTTCCCTACCATATGGAAATATGTGGCAGAGACCGGAAACAAGGACTTCATTAACGAAGTGATTCCCTATGCCAACAAAGAAGAAGGAACGGTTTACGATCACTTAAAGAGAGCCATTCAGTTCTCCATGGAAAGACTGGGCGACCACAAGATGCCTGCCGGTCTGCATGCAGACTGGAATGACTGCCTGCGTCTGGGTAAGAAGGGAGAATCTACCTTCGTTGCCATGCAGTTATATTATGCGTTCACCGTAATGAAGGGCTTTGCAAAGGATTTAAATGATACCGAATACATCGCTTATCTTGATAAGACCCAGAAGGAACTGGGCGACATCATTGAGAAAGAATGCTGGGAAGATGACCGTTATGTAAGAGGTATCAAGGAAGACGGACAGGTAATCGGCAGCAAGAAGGATCCGGAAGCAAGCATGTGGTTAAATCCCCAGTCCTGGTCCGTTATCAGCGGTCTGGCAAGCAGGGAACAGGCAGAGGCAGCACTGGAATCCGTACACAGAGAGTTAAATACCAAGTATGGCGTGCGTCTGATGACTCCTTCTTATGTGGATCATGCATTTGACGGTGCCCAGGCACTCCTGTTTAACCCGTCCACAAAGGAAAACGGCGGTATTTTCTCACAGCCGCAGGGTTGGATTATCCTGGCAGAAGCCCTGATGGGTCACGGAAACCGTGCATTCGAGTACTTTACCGAAAGTTCACCGGCTTCCCAGAATGACAATGCAGATGTCAGAAGGCTGGAGCCGTATGTACACGGACAGTTTACGGAAAGTGTGGAATCTCCTTTCGAAGGACGTTCCCATGTACACTGGCTGACCGGTACTGCTTCCACCTGCATGGTAGGCTGTGTGGAAGGTATCTGTGGTATGCGTCCTGACCTGGACGGCCTTTGGGTATGTCCCGCAATTCCTTCCGACTGGAAAGAAATCACCATGGATAAAGTATTCCGCGGTAAGAAGCTTCACATCATTGTGAAGAATCCCGACGGAAAGGAAAGCGGTTATAAGGAATTCTACATTAACGGTAAAAAGGCAGAAAAGCCTTACGTGCCGGCAGAGGAAATGCAGGACGAGAACGAAATTATTCTGGTAATGTAAAGAAATCACAAATAGGATGCTCCCCGTGGGCATCCTGTTTTTTCTTAAAGAGGAAATAAGAAATATGATTTATTGTGTTGAGGATGATGCAGGTATACGGGATCTGATGATTTACACTTTGCATGCTTCGGATTTAAAAGCGGTGGGGTTTGCCGATGGCAGTGCGTTCTGGAAAGCCATGGAGAAGGAAAAGCCCAGATTGATTTTACTGGATATCATGCTTCCCGGAGAGGACGGCATTTCCATATTGAAAAAGCTGAAGTCCCAGAGCAGTACGGCAGAGATTCCCGTTATTATGGCAACAGCCAAAGGAACCGAATATGACAAGGTTATTGGTCTGGATCTGGGAGCAGATGATTATCTTTCCAAACCTTTTGGTATGATGGAGATGGTATCCCGGGTGAAGGCGGTACTGCGCCGGGTGTATAAGGAAGAGAAAAGTGACAGCTTAAAAATCGGAGAACTGCAGCTTGACCCCGGCAGCCATACCGTGACAGCTGCCGGAGAGAGGGTTATCCTTACCCTGAAGGAATTTGAGCTCTTACAGAAATTTATGAAACATCCCGGCAGAGTCTATTCCAGGGAGCAGCTTCTTTCTGATATCTGGGGCTCTGATTATATCGGAGAGACCAGAACGGTGGATGTTCATATCGGCACGTTACGTACGAAACTGGGAGCCTGCGGAGAGTATATTGAAACGGTACGCGGCGTGGGATACCGCTTGGAGGAAAGTCATGGCTAAGAAAATTTTCCGGTCGGTCTGTCTGGTCTCGTTAGCGGTTTTCACAGCTTCCGTCATTATCATTATGTGGGTCATGTATGATTATGACACCCAGAATCAGAAGACGCAGTTAAAAAGACAGGTGCTGCAGATAGCGGAAGGCGTTACCCTAAGCGGAATGGATTACCTTACGGAGCTTTCCGCACAGGATTACCGGATTACCTATATCGATGCGGACGGGACGGTGCTTTATGACAATAAATTGGATGTCTCCACCATGGAAAATCATAAGAACCGGAAAGAAGTAGCGGAAGCGCTTGAAACCGGTTACGGAGAAGACGCAAGATATTCGGAAATTCTTACGGAACGCCAGATATATGCCGCAAAAAGGCTGCCTGACGGCCGTATTATCAGGGTTTCCGATACCCAGTATACGGTACTGACGCTATTTGTCAGTATGCTGCAGCCGATTCTGATTGTAGCGCTTCTGGCAATCATTCTGTCTGTGATTGTGGCGTACAGGCTTTCAGACCAAATGACGCCGCTGTTAAACAGGATTGAAAACCAGCAGCGGGAGATTGCTTTTCATACGGCGGAACTGAAACGGAAACAGCTGGAATTTGAAGCCGCTACCCAGTACATGAAGGAAGGTCTGATTCTGATCAATGTGCAGGGCGTTATTTTAAGCATGAACCACAGTGCGGCAATGCTTTTAAAAGCCGGAAAGTATACGGTTGGGAAAGATATTCATACGCTGCCGTATGCGGAGCAGATGACGGCACTTTTGGAACAGTCCCAAAAGGGTGTGCACCGGGAGATCATTATGGAAATCGGGGAGGGCAGTTACCAGTGTAATGCCAGTCCCGTAATTTCGGAGGGGGAAGTAACAGGCGTGGCGCTCCTTTTGTTTGACGTGACGGAGAAAGAAAAGGCAGAGCAGATGCGCCGGGAGTTTACGGCAAATGTTTCCCATGAATTAAAGACGCCCCTGCATTCCATATCCGGCTGCGCAGAGCTTTTGTGCAACGGCATGGTAAAGGAAAAGGATATCCCGCATTTTTCAAAACAGATCTATGCGGAAGCCCAGCGTATGATACGCCTTGTGGATGATATTATCCGCCTGTCCCATCTGGATGAGGGGGATATTTCCGAACAGAAGGAAAAGGTAAACCTTAAGGCACTGGCGCAGGAAACCGCAGACAGCCTTACGCAGGCTGCAGAAAGCGCACATGTCACGCTGTCTCTTACCGGAGAAGAGGTCTGTATTTTGGGCATCCGCCAGCAGCTTGGCGGGATTCTTTATAACCTCTGTGACAATGCCATTAAATACAATCATGAAAACGGTCATGTGTGGGTAGAGGTGAAAAAAGAAGGCAACGAAGCGGTACTTGTGGTGGAAGATGACGGAATCGGCATTGCGCCGGAGCATCAGGATCGCATTTTCGAGAGATTTTACCGTGTGGACAAAAGTCATTCCAAGGAAGTAGGAGGAACGGGACTGGGGCTTTCCATTGTAAAGCACGCCGTAAGACAACATAACGGCAAGATCAGCGTAAAGAGTAAAGTGGGAGAAGGCACACGGATTACTGTCAGATTTTACATAGATTTTACAAACCATTGATTTTTGATTTGATATTTTGCATTTATGATGGAAGTATCAAATAAAAAGGATGGTTTTGAAATGGATATTTTTGATATGCTCACGATGATAGGCGGACTTTGCCTGTTCCTGTTTGGTATGAATCTGATGGGGCAGGCACTGGAACGCAGAGCCGGTAATAAGCTGAAGCTGATCCTGGGGAAGCTGACGAACGGCAAATTTATGGGAGTTTTGACCGGACTTGCGGTGACGGCAGTCATTCAGAGTTCTTCCGCAACCACGGTAATGGTAGTTGGGTTTGTAAATTCAGGGTTAATGACCTTAAAACAGGCAATTAACGTGATTATGGGTGCCAATATCGGTACCACGGTGACCGCCTGGATATTAAGTCTGGGAGGCATTTCCAGTGATAATTTCTTTGTACAGCTTTTAAAGCCTACATCTTTTACACCGATTCTGGCGTTAATCGGTATCATTCTGCAGATGACCGGTAAGGATAGTAAGAAAAAGGATACCGGCATGATTCTCCTTGGATTTTCCACATTGATGTTTGGTATGGATACCATGACAAAAGCGGTTTCCGGTCTGGCGGACGTACCGGCATTCCGGCAGGTATTTGTGCTGTTCCATAATCCCATTCTGGGAGTACTTGCAGGTGCCATACTGACGGCCATTATCCAGTCAAGCTCCGCTTCCGTGGGTATTCTGCAGGCACTTGCGGCAACCGGACAGGTGACGAACGGTGCAGCCATTCCCATCATCATGGGACAAAATATCGGAACCTGTATTACCGCCATGCTTTCTTCCGTAGGTGCCAACAAGAATGCGAAAAGAACGGCAATGGTACATCTGTTCTTTAATATTATCGGAACCATTGTATGGCTGATTGTATTCGGGGTTGTGCAGTTTTTTATAAGACCGGCGATCTTAAACGAGGTAGCTACCCAGTGGGGCATTGCGGTCTGCCACTCGGCATTTAACATTCTTTGCGTGGTGCTGCTGCTCCCTATGTCCGGGCTTTTGGAAAAACTGGTGATCAGACTGATTCCGGAGGGGAAGACCCCGGAACAGACGGTGGAGCTGGACGAGAGACTGCTGGGCACCCCCTCCGTTGCACTGGAGCGTTGTCATGAAGTGACGGTGGATATGGCAAATTGTGCAGTGGATGCATTGAAGAACGGCATCCGGTGTATTACACAGTATACGCCCGCACTGGCGGAAGAAGTGCGAAGAGAAGAAGAAAAAACGGATCATTACGAGGATATTCTGGGAACCTATCTGGTGCGCTTAAGCACCCGTTCCATCAGCGATGCAGACAGTGAGGAGGCCGCAAAGCTGCTGAAGATGATCGGTGATTTTGAGAGAATATCCGATCATGCAGTCAATTTAGTGGAATCCGCAGAAGAACTCAGGGAAAAAGAACTGGATCTGACACAGCAGGCGAAAGGAGAGCTGGACTGTATCTGCCGCGCCGTATCGGAGATACTGGATCTGTCATTAAATGCCTTTGAGAATGACGATCTTTCCACAGCACGGAAGGTGGAGCCTCTTGAACAGGTCATTGACGACTTAAAGGAACAGTTAAGAACCAAACATATCCTGCGTCTGCAGCAGGGAGAATGCAGCATGGAAGCCGGCTTTGTATGGTCGGATCTTCTGACCAATTTAGAGAGAACCTCCGATCACTGCTCCAATATTGCGGGATGTATGATCGATATGGCGGACAATAATATGAATCTTCATGAGTCCTTAAAGGAGGTCAGACTGAACAATCCGGAATTTGACAGAATGCGGGAAGCATTTGCCAGGAAATATTCCTTTTCAAATCCTTCTTAAAATGGTAAAATAGGGGTGAATGATACATTAGGAGGATAGTTATGTTTTCACCTTTGGAAATTGCCACAAATTACATTGAGATAGGAACCAAAAAAGGAAAAATGCCGGCCACAAAAACTCTGCTTTTAGGCATCTTTGCAGGAATGTTTATCGCCTTTGGCGGAATTGCCTCTACAGCGGCCTCTGCGACGCTTACAGGTTCTCTGGCCAAGGTTGTCAGCGGTCTGGTGTTCCCTGCGGGACTTGCCATGGTACTGATGGCAGGCAGTGAATTGTTTACCGGAGACAATCTGGTCATTATCGCTTTTATGGAAAAAAAGATCCGCTTCCTGGAGCTTATGAAAAACTGGGTATGTGTATTTCTGGGTAACTTCATCGGTGCTACACTGGTATCGCTGTTAGTGGTATACGGTCATACACCGGATTTGTTCAACGGTGCGCTGGCACAGTCCATTGTGGATATTGCGGCTGCCAAAGCCGGTCTTTCCTTTTCGGATGCATTTTTCCGGGGAATCTGCTGTAATATTTTAGTCTGCATTGCCGTATGGGCATCTTTCGCATCAGGTGGTGTAGCCGGCAGACTGCAGATGAGCTTCTGGCCCGTATTCCTGTTTGTAATCTGTGGTTTTGAACACAGTGTAGCCAATATGTATTATGGAACGGCAGGTATTTTTACCAGCATGGAATATGGTATTGCGGCAGAGGGACTGACATTCGTTAATTTTCTCGTGAAAAACCTCATTCCGGTTACATTGGGAAATATTATCGGTGGCGCCGTTATTGTGGGCATCGGTTACTGGTTCATTTATTTAAGACATCAGAAATGATACATACTGAAAAGTATAAAAAAAGAACTGTCACGGGACAGTTCTTTTTTTCTTTATTTCTTCATGGCTGCACGTTTTCTCATGGTAGGATCCAGTATCTTTTTACGGATTCTTAAGGAAACCGGCGTCACCTCTAAAAGCTCATCCGTGTCAATGAAGTCTAAGCACTGCTCCAAACTCATGAGCTTAGGCGGTACCAGACGCAGCGCTTCGTCTGCACTGGAGGAACGGGTGTTGGTCAGCTGCTTTTTCTTGCAGACATTGACTTCGATATCCTCGCCTCGTCCGTTAAAGCCGATTACCATACCGGAGTATACTTTTACGCCGGGGCCGATGAAGAGGGTACCGCGTTCCTGGGCATTGAACAGTCCGTAGGTAATGGATTCCCCATTTTCGAAGGCAATGAGGGAGCCCTGCTTACGATACTGGATGTCTCCCTTGTAAGGGCCATAACCGTCAAAGACGGAGTTCATAATACCGTTTCCTTTGGTATCCGTCATGAAATCCCCACGATAACCGATCAGACCTCTTGAAGGAATGGAGAACTCCAGACGGGTATAACCGCCGGCACCGTTGCCCATGCTGCGCAGTTCACCTTTTCTCTGGCTCAGCTTTTCGATGACCACGCCGGAAAATTCATCGGGTACATCAATATAAGTCAGTTCCATAGGTTCCAGTTTATGACCTTCTTCATCTTCTTTATACAAAACTTCCGCTTTGCTTACGGCAAATTCATAGCCTTCACGGCGCATGTTTTCAATCAGGACGGAAAGATGCAGCTCCCCGCGTCCGGAGACCTTGAAACGGTCCGGGGATTCGGTATCCTCCACACGGAGTGATACATCGGTGTTTAATTCCCTGTAAAGCCTGTCACGGATATGACGGCTGGTGATATATTTACCTTCCTGACCTGCAAGCGGGGAGTCATTGACCATAAACTGCATGGCTATGGTGGGCTCACTGATCTTCTGGAAAGGAATCGGTTCTATATGGTCGGGAGAGCAGAGTGTATCACCGATGTGGATATCGGCAATACCGGAGATGGCCACGATGGAGCCAATCCCTGCCTCTTTTACTTCTACCTTATTTAAACCGTCAAATTCATAGAGCTTACTGATTTTTACTTTTTTCTGCTTTTCGGGATCATGGGCATTGCAGAGCACCACTTCCTGGTTAACAGCGATTTTGCCGTTGTCCACTTTTCCTACCCCGATACGTCCCACATAGTCGTTGTAGTCGATGGTGCTGACAAGTACCTGTGTACCGGCATCCGGGTCTCCTTCCGGAGCCGGAATATAATCCAGAATGGTGTCAAATAAAGGCTTCATATCTTTATTTTTAACAGTAAGATTTAACGTGGCACTGCCGTTTTTGGCGGATGCGAAAACAAAGGGACAGTCTAACTGTGCATCATCTGCTTCCAGATCCAGAAACAGTTCCAGCACTTCATCCACAACAGCCTGCGGACGTGCTTCGGGTCTGTCAATCTTATTGACACATACGATAACGGGAAGTTTCAGCTCCAGCGCTTTGCGAAGAACGAATTTGGTCTGGGGCATGGGGCCTTCAAAAGCATCTACCACCAGGATAACGCCGTTTACCATTTTTAATACACGTTCCACTTCACCGCCAAAATCAGCATGTCCCGGTGTATCAATGATGTTGATTTTGGTGTTTTTGTACGTAACAGCCGTATTCTTGGAAAGAATGGTAATCCCTCTTTCCCTCTCAATATCATTGGAATCCATGACACGTTCTGCCACTTCCTGATTGTCACGGAATACACCGCTTTGTTTTAACAGCTCATCTACGAGGGTGGTTTTCCCGTGGTCAACATGGGCAATAATTGCTACGTTTCTTACATCTTCACGTTTCTGTAACATTGTAAAACCTGACCTTTCCTGATAAATTCCAAGTTTAATATTTTCAAAACTGTTTCAGTATATCACTATTTGTCGTTATACGCAAGAAAAACAAAAATGGGAATATCCGGTGTCACAATAGCCTGCGGTTTGTCGGTATGTGCGACGACTGCAGGTTCTAAGGGGGTGAAATTTGGTGTATATATATATTGACATAACGGGATGCTCCCGAAAACAACTTAAGCATAAGTAAAGGAGAACAGCAATGACAGATAAGGTTATTGAAAACAATCAGGTAACGATTATGGGGGAGATTGTCAGCAGCTTTACCTATAGTCATGAAATTTTCGGAGAAGGCTTTTACATGGTAGATGTGAAGGTCAAAAGATTGAGCGATTCGTATGATGTAATCCCCATGATGGTATCGGAACGACTCCTGGACGTAAATGCCAATTACATAGGCTATCATGTGGAAGTCACAGGACAGTTCAGGTCCTACAACCGGCACGAAGAGAGGAAAAACCGGCTGGTGCTTTCCGTGTTTGCAAGGGAAATTTCCTTTGTGGACGAAATCGAAGAAAGTGCCAAAAGCAATCAGATCTTTCTGGACGGGTATATCTGTAAGGCTCCCGTTTACCGGAAAACACCCCTCGGCAGAGAAATTGCTGATCTTTTGCTTGCCGTAAACCGCCCGTACGGAAAATCCGACTATATTCCCTGTATCTGCTGGGGACGCAATGCAAGATTTGCAAACGGCTTTGAAGTAGGGGACAGATGCAGTGTATGGGGAAGAATCCAGAGCAGGGAATACACGAAAAAATTAGATGAGGAGCATGTAGAAAGAAGAGTGGCCTATGAAGTTTCGG
>JBJFCA010000195.1:1179-2291 GCA_051888725.1 Lachnospiraceae bacterium | reverse complement strand
GTGGAACCAATCAGGACTTTCTTCTTCCCGGTTCTCATTTCCTTGAAAAGCACATCCCTCTGGGCATCGGTTTTGGCATCATGGATAAATGCTATCTCTTCCTCCGGAATCCCGTACTGTATCAGAGCATCCTTCAGATACTGATATACTGTAAAGTCCTTGTCTGCTCCCGGCGTACCAATATCAGAAAAGATCAGCTGACAGCCTATCTTTCCATCCTTGTTGTTTGCCTGATACTCATTCCATACGTTTTCTGCCACCTTGTTCAGCTTTCCGTCCGGATTATTCGGTGCATCCTTATCAATCAGTCTTGCATCCGTTCCAAGCAGTCTCGCCTCATGGGTAATCTTAAGGAAATTATCAACGGAAGGGTCCACACCGCCATTACGGATTCGCTCCGCTCTTACCACGAAGTCTTCCATGACCTGTTTTACATACCAGTCAGGCTCCGACTCCACAATAATCGCCTTGCCACCCCGAAGGGCAGGCACATCCAGATCAAGCATATCCGCAGTCTGGACATCCGCCACCTCACGATAGATATTCATAAGCTCCGGCAGATTGGTAAACTTATTGAACCTGCTCTTAAAACGGAACCCGCTGCCTTCCACCGTAAGCTCCAGTGCAGTTGTTACTTCACCGAAGTTTGCCGCCCAGGAATCAAAATGGTATATTCCCATCTGCTCCAGTGCCGGCTTCTGCAAATACAGCTGCATGACATACATCTCGCACATCGTGTTGGAAATCGGTGTTCCCGTTGCAAACACAATACCTCTGTTTCCATTAATCTCACTGATATACTGGCACTTAAGCTGCATATCTGTGGCTTTCTTAGCTCCGGAAGAACTGATACCCGATACATTATTCATCTTGGAGAAAATCGCAAGGTTCTTAAACGCATGTGCCTCGTCTACCATGATGGAATCAATCCCCAGCTCCTCAAAGGTAATAAGGTCATCCTTCCTGCTTTCGTCTGCAAGTGCAGACATCTGTTCCTGCAGCTTCTTTTTCTGGCTCTCCATCTGCTTAACCGTCCACTGCTCCCCGTTCTGGCTCTTCATGTCATCAATCGCATAGGCAATCTCATCAATCTGTGCCTGAAGCATACGCTC
>JBJFCA010000195.1:0-1079 GCA_051888725.1 Lachnospiraceae bacterium | reverse complement strand
GTGGCTTCCGTCATACTCACGAAGTCTGATATTGTTGAAGGTCTCATTGTAATAGTCCACATACTTCGCCCTTCGTTCCGGGTCAGCAAACAGCCACTCCTTAAACTTCTCCTTCATCTGGTTCTGCTTTTCCCTTGCAAGCATGGTCTCATTCTTATTGACCACATAGTGGTACTTTCCGTCTCCGTCATCCACCCTGTCACGAACGGTAACGGTCTTTAAGTTCAAGGTCTCCTCAAAAATAGAATAAGCGTCCATGCGGCTTGTACCATAAGTCTTGGTTGCTGCAACTGAACGCTTATCCATGGATTTGTTCTCAATGAACCACTCCATCGTTATTTTATTAAGGTGTACCTGAATACCGGAATTGTACCATTCACTTCTTACTGCCCTCGCCCTTCTCGGTGTGTTAAGCAGCTTATAAATAAACTGCTCATAGTCTTTCGGATCAATCCAGGTGGTGCCGATTCTGACATCAATATCGCTTGCTTCAATGCGCTCGGGCTGTACCTTTTCCAGTGCCTCCACATTGATTCCATATGCGGAATTCTCCAAAGCCGCCGCCTTTGCCACACGAAGCTTTTCCCTGACATTGCCGGACAGATACTCATCCGCTGTTTCATATCCCGCTGCCGGATTATTCTCATTGGCAAGTGCCGGATTTAGATAGATAAGTCCTTCAAGCTCCTTTACAAGTGCTGCCTGCTTTAACTCCCCGGTCAAGTTCTCTGAGAAGCTTACCTCACTCTCCCCGGTTTTTTCCCTGACTTCCTCCTTTACTGCCTCCATATCCGGTTCATAAATGGAAAGCATATAGGGAAGATTGACTGCTCCAAATTCGTTGATGGAAAGATTCAGTGCTTCCACTGCTGTCTCCACCCTTTCAATAACAGGCTTTGCTTTTATGGTCTGTTTATAAAACATGTCTGCTTTCTTCACCTCTCCCTCCTCGTTGACTTCCTCCAAAGAGCAGAGAAGCGGGTAATCGCTGTCGTCACGGAATGCCATCTTATTGCTTTTACCTGTAATATACCCATACCTTTCCACGAACTTGTCATACTTCACATTTAAGAGTGCCT
>JBJFCA010000194.1:0-10894 GCA_051888725.1 Lachnospiraceae bacterium | reverse complement strand
CACCAAGGACAGGATGCTTGCGGACTTTGAGGATCGGGAAAAGTGGAAGAAGATGATGCTTCACAATATTGCGAAAGCAGGATTTTTCTCTTCCGACAGAACCATTGCAGAGTATAACCGGGATATCTGGAAGTTGAATGAACAGAAAGGATAATCAATGAGAAGAAGCGGGATATTATTACCGATTGCAAGCCTGCCATCCAGGTACGGTATTGGCACATTTTCAAAAGAAGCATATGAATTTGTGGATTTTCTTGCGGATGCAGGCGTAAGCTTATGGCAGATTCTGCCGCTTGGCCCTACCGGATACGGAGATTCCCCGTATCAGTCTTTTTCTACTTTTGCAGGGAATCCGTATTATATTGACCTGGAAGCATTGATTGAAGCAGGTTTCTTAAGCAGGAAAGAATGTGAGGCATGTGATTTCGGAGATACACCTGCTTATGTTGACTATGCACTGCTTTACCGGAATCGTTTTCCGTTATTAAAAAAAGCCTACAAAAAAGCGTTTGCCAAAGGTAAATTCGGAGAAAAGGAAGCGTACCTTGCATTTAAAAAAGAAAATGAAGACTGGCTTATAGATTATGCTTTGTTTATGGCAGTAAAGGAAGACAATCGGGGTGCCTGCTTCATGGAATGGGATGAGGATATCCGTACCAGAAAACAGGAAGCTCTTGGGAAATACCTTGAGAAATATCAGGAGGAAGTGGAATTTTACTGTTTCCTGCAATATCTGTTCCTGACACAGTATAAAGCACTCAAGGCCTATGCCAACAAAAAAGGAATTGAAATTGTGGGCGACATCCCCATTTACGTTGCTTTTGACAGTGCTGATACCTGGAGCAACGGGAAACTGTTTCAGCTTGACGAAGAAGGCTATCCGGTTGCCGTGGCAGGCTGTCCGCCCGATGCCTTTGCAAAGACCGGCCAGCTCTGGGGTAATCCTTTATATGACTGGGAATACCATAAAAAAACAGAATATGCCTGGTGGATGAAACGGCTTGCCCACAGCTTTTCTTTATATGACGTGGTGAGAATCGATCATTTCCGCGGCTTTGATGCTTATTGGTCCGTTCCCTTTGGGGATGAAACGGCAGAAAACGGGAAATGGTGTGACGGCCCGGGCTATGCATTTTTCCAGACGATGAAAAAGAAGCTGGGAGACAGACAGGTCATTGCAGAGGATCTTGGATTTTTAACAAAGAGAGTGAAACGTCTGGTGAAACGGACGGGATATCCGGGGATGAAGATTTTACAGTTTGCCTTTGATGCGGACAGTGACAGCGAGTACCTTCCGCACCATTATACGGCAAACAGTGTGGTGTATACCGGTACCCATGACAATGATACGACACTGGGCTGGTATCGTACGCTGTCTTCTAAAGACAGGAAGTTTGCGGACGCCTACCTTAAGATTGGCAGAAACAAAAAGGATGTACAATGGGCTTTTATCAGAGCGGCACTGTCTTCCGTGGCAGATACTGCCATCATCCCCATGCAGGATTATCTGGGACTTGCCGGTGAAGCAAGGATTAATACACCTTCTACCCTGGGAGATAACTGGAAATGGAGAATGGTAAAGGGAGCTGATCCTGCTCTGGCAGAAAGAATCCGAACATTAAACAGGCTGTACGGACGCTGACCGTACAGCCTGCATGCTAATCAAGCTTCATTTTGCTTAAATAGGAATTGTGGTAAGTAGGATCGTATGTCACGTCATCCAAAAACCAGTCCGGCGGCAGGAAGGTCTCAGCGGCAGTCTTACTGCCGAATTCCACTTCCGCCATAATGAGAGGCGCAAAGGGCGGATCAAACACATCCAGCTCAATGGTCAGGGAATACCCTTCCGGCGGCTGCATTTTTTCATCCGAAAACTTTGGATTTAAGAGCGGAATCAGGTATCTTTTTTTAGAGATGACATTGCCGTCCGCTTTCAGCAGCAGATGGTAATAGGATTCCTTGTTTAAAGGCAGATTATGTTCCTCTCTGGCCATCAGCCCGCGGCCCTTGTATGTGAGATAAAAATCATTGTCTTCCCGACGGATACGTATCACAGGATCCGTGTTCAGGTAGGCCTGCTCAATGATACGGAATGGATAGGAATCCAGATTATCGGGTAATTTTCTTACTGTGAATTTGCGTTCAATTTCCATGAAGAATCTCCTTTTTCGGTTCTAATTCCATTATAACTTTTTTTCAGTGGAACACAAGTAAAATCATACAATGTTTGCATACAGATACAGGATAGTAAAAAGAAAGGAGAAGCAGTAGTAATATGAAACACATTGCCATTTTTTTAGCAGAAGGATTTGAAGAGGTGGAAGCACTTACGGTTGTGGACATCTGTCGCAGGGCAGGTCTTAAGATGGATATGGTGTCTGTCGGCGGCAGCAGGCAGGTGACCAGTTCCCACAAGGTCACGGTTTGTGCGGACAAAATGCTTGCAGAGGTAAACTTTGACGAACTGGATATGATTGTTCTTCCCGGCGGGATGCCCGGTACCGGAAATCTGGAGGCATGCGAAGAGCTGATGGAGCAGCTGGATGCATTTTACAATGGCGGAAAATATCTGGCGGCTATCTGTGCAGCACCCAGTATCTTTGGCCACAGAGGTTTTCTGACAGACAGAAAGGCCTGCTGTTATCCGGGCTTTGAGAGTCATCTGACCGGCGCAAAAGTATCAGCAGACCAGGTATCCGTGGATGGAAATGTCATCACCTCCAGAGGACTCGGCACTGCAATCCCCTTTGCCCTTGCCATTGCTGGGATTTTCTGCGGTGACGGCAAGGCAGAGGAAATTGCGAAAGGCATAGTTTATGCATAAAAGCAAAACGGCTATTGTTTATGCTTTGCTGGCAGCAGTTTTTTATGCTGTTAACGTGCCGGCGTCAAAACTCCTGCTGCAGTATGTGGAACCCACTGTCATGGCAGCTTTGCTGTATCTGGGAGCAGGGACCGGCATAGGACTTTTGTCCCTTACAGGCAACCGTAACAGGGGAGAAAAACTGAACGGAAAAGATCTGCCGTATGTGATCGGCATGATCGTGTTGGATATTGCGGCGCCGATTTTTCTGATGTTTGGATTAAGCTGCGGTTCCTCATCCAATGCTTCCCTTCTCGGCAATTTTGAAATCGTTGCCACCACAGTGATAGCACTGTTTATTTTTAAAGAGGCAGTATCAAAAAGGCTATGGGGTGCCATAGCCTTAATTACGTCTGCCAGCATTCTGCTTTCCTTTGAGGGCACTGACAGCTTCCGGTTCTCCTATGGGTCATTGTTTGTGCTTGCGGCAACCCTGTGCTGGGGGTTGGAAAATAATTGTACAAGGAATATTTCGTCCAAAAACACGTATGAGATTGTGGTGTTGAAAGGGATTTTTTCCGGCACTGGTTCCCTGATCATTGCAGTAATCAGGGGAGAGGACATGCCCAAAATACCGTATCTTTTACTGGCACTGCTTTTGGGATTTGTGTCCTATGGTTTAAGTATCTTTTTGTATGTACGTGCACAGAACACACTGGGAGCGGCAAGAACCAGCGCCTATTATGCCGTGGCACCGTTTATCGGTGCATTTCTGTCATTTGTCTTTCTCAGGGAAAGACTTACCGGTATGTATCTGGTCTCTCTTGCGGTCATGATTGCGGGAACGGCTCTTGTAGTGGCAGATACCCTGAAGAAACCCGGGGAAGACGGTCCATAACTGCGGCAGTATCGTCTGAAGATCAGGGATTTCTTACGAATTGACAGAAAATTCAACATAAAAATATACAAATACAAAAATCTAAATTTTTTTACAAAAATAGATTGACAAATAAACCTCCATTAGTTATAATGAAGATACAATAAAGAACGAAAGATAAAAGAAAGAGAGGTACAGTCCAACGCACACGTAATTCTTACATAAAACATCCATATCCCATTACAAATGAATAGAGAAACCAAGGAAAATCAATTATTACACAAAAGGAATATAACGGCATACAAAGGAACATCATTACCGTTAGCGTACAATCAGTACAAAAAGAGGAAAAGTGTAAATACAAAAGAAATATGGATGTATCAGAAAAACAAAAAAACAGAATAAAACAGGAGGTAAAGTCCATTGGATATCGAAGCCTGAAGGAGCGCATTGATTGAAATTTTGATCGGTGCGCTCTTTCCATTTTAAAAAGTAAGGTATTTCCTGTGGAAATCTGTCAGAAAATGGGGTAAAATAGAACATATGAAATTGTTGGAAGGGAAAGGTAAGAGATTACATGGCAGAAAGTACTGATACAATACAGAAGGAAATACAGGAAAGAGAGGCGGAGGAAAAGCGGGAACTTCGCAGAAAACGCAGAAGAAAAAACAGGATTATGGCATTTATTACACTGATTCTGTTTATCTGTCTGTTCGTAACATTGATTGTCGTTGCAGTATGGGCAGTCAACCGGCATATGTCACAAAAAGAACCGGTAACCAATCCCGTTGATGAAACGGCGATAGAGGATCTTTTTGAATCAGAAGAAGATCTTGTAAAACCGGAGGAGACGGAAACGCAGGTACAACTGACGCCCGAACAGCAGCTGGATGCCATCATAGATGAGGCATTTATTTCCCAGATGCCGCTGGAAGACAAGGTGGCAGGATTGTTTATTGTGACACCGGAATCCATTACCGGTGTTGACAAAGCTGTAAGAGCGGGGGACGGTACCAAGGAAGCTCTGAATAAATGGGCCGTGGGCGGTGTGATTTATACATCCCAGAATATGCAGTCCGCTGAACAGTTTACGGAGATGGTATCCAACACAGCTTTATACAGCAGATATGCTTTGTTTACCTGTGTGGAGGAGGAAGGCGGAAGCCTCGGCAGTCTGGAAAAGGCCGGACTGATGGAAAAAGTGTCAGGTGCAGGGGATATCGGAACCGGTGCAGACGCACAAATGGCATATGACGCATCGGGTAAGATTGCGGATGCCATGGTTTCATACGGACTCAACCTTAATTTTGCACCTGTGGCAGATCTTGCCCTGACAGATGAAAATTATCTGCAGGACAGAAGCTATGGCAGTGATGCATCCCTGACAGCGTCCATGGTGGCGTCTGCAACAGGCAGTATGCAGGAAAAGGGCATCAGCAGCTGCTTAAAGTATTTTCCGGGCAGCGGAAGCTGTACGGATGATACAAACAAGGGTATCGCAATTACCGAACGAACGGCAGAAGAGTTTGCTGCAGAAGAGTTTACGGTATTTAAGGCCGGCATTGATGCCGGTGCGGATTTCGTAATGGTAGGTCATATTTCGGCACCGGCTCTGGCAGGAGACAATACGCCCTGCAGCCTGTCCGCAGCAGTTGTGACGGATCAACTGAGAAACGGGCTTGGTTTCCAGGGAGTCATTATTACGGATGCCATGAATAAAGGAGCCATTACGGAATATTATGAAGCAGATGAAGCGGCTATTCTGGCGCTGAAGGCCGGATGTGATATGATTCTTGCACCGGATGATTTTGAAAAGGCATATAACGGCGTACTGGAGGCTGTACAGAACGGAACGATATCCGAAGAACGTATCAATGATTCCCTGAAGAGGATTTACCGGATAAAATACGCCAATATGATGCCGGAAGAATAAGGATGTACAGATACTTTGGAATTTAAATTCTTAATGCGTGCAGAAGGGGAACAGGAATGTTTGGCAGAAAAAGAAAAGAAGAAAATGCTGAAAATGTTACAGAAGAAAACAAGACCGATAAAAATACAGCAGGAGAAACGGAAGCTTGTGAGCGTAAAAGTGGATTTGTGCTTGGAGTGAGAGGAATTTATGCATTGCCGGATTCCGACGATCTTATGGTAATCGGGAAGGCAGAGGGCACCGTGAAGCAGGGAGATGCCGTATTTCTATCCAATTTGGGAGAGGATGACGGATATCTTTTTGTCAGCACGGTGTTAGGAATTGAAAAGGCGGCAAGGGAAAAGGTAACGGAAGCGTGTGACTGTCAGGTGGCACTGCGCGTGGAAAGAGCGTCCCGGTATCCCGTGAAGCCCGGAACTGTGGTTTTTTCCAAAGACAGGACAACAAAGGAGGTTCATCCGGCTTATATAGCAGCCCTCGGGGATGCTTATGTGGCGGGAAAAAATCTGGAGCTTACCGAGAAGGAACTGGACCGGCTGAGCATTACGGACTGTGCAGAACTATGGGGGCTTTTTGTATGGTACCATACCAAGGTAATGCAGAACGAGTCCGAAGAGACAGTCCGGGAAAATAAAAGGAAAATAGGAATACTGGCGAAAGCCATGAGCACAAAGATTCTTGCTGCAGAGACTATTTATTGTATTTACAGTAAAGCTACAGGGGAACCTTATCTATTTTCCAAGATTATTTACCGTAAAGACGGCAGTAACCTGTGTATGTGTACGCCTCCTATGATCCGTATCCTGACAAAAGCTTATAGGGACCGGATGGCAGACAAATTTCCGGAAGACAAGTTTGAAATTCGTGAGATTCAAAATGGAACCGGTCGGGATGGCATCAGAAAATTCCTTGGAGATTGTTTTTACCTGAATGGAGCCTGCGGATTACTGGCTATTGGTGAACAGGCTGCCATCGCAGCAGATATGCTTGTGGAAAAGCCTGATTTTTCAAATGTGCCTGAGATCAGAAGACCGATTATGAATCCGAATCTGGAAAGATGGATTCTTTTAATCGGACAGCTGGGACAGCCTGAGACAGAAGACCAAAAGACAATTTACCGGGTATATTACCGGCTTCTGGCACAGGAAATGGTAAAAGCGAGATTACTTGTTCCGACTAAGGTGACCGGTGAGATTCCGGAACCGGACGCGGAAGGAAAGGTCGTTTTAAAAAAAGGCGTCACATTCAGCTTCCCTACAGTAAATGGTAAGAACGGACGACCGGCAGTCAGAATGTATACCGACTGGAAGCGCCTGAGAAACGCAATGGGTGATGAGTGGCAGGGAAATATTCAGACGGTAGAAGGAATGATCGGCAAATTTGACTGTATTATTAACCTTTCGGAAAATATTAAGACAGGCTGTTATGTGGGGGAAGAAATGTACCGGCAAATGAAAGTATTAGCTGAATCCGGAAATGAACAGCCTGAGTAGGAGACCGGGAGGAGAGGCTTCGGACGGTTTGAAAAATTTGCGATAAGTCTTGACAAGAGAATAAAGATATAGTAAACTATCACTTGTCGTTGTAAAACAATATAAATGACAAGTGATTATGCGCGAGTGGCTCAGCGGTGGAGCACCTCCTTGCCAAGGAGGGGGTCGCGGGTTCGATTCCCGTCTCGCGCTCTCGACTGTATATTTTCCCTATGGGAGTTTATATTGTCAAAGTACAGTTAGTGATACAGAGTAAATGTATCACTATTTTTATTTTAAGTCAACTAATTCCTCAAATGCGCCGTTTACCATTTCCAACAAATGTTTATCATCTATTGTATTACGTAAATAGTAACGCGCCGTTGTAGATACGTCCGAATGTCCCAGTAACATACTAATTGTTTTTAGTGGTACACCACTATCATGCAAATAGGATGCAGTCGTCTTTCTTATACGGTGTGTATTATATAACGGTATTTCACACATTTTACAAAGCCGCCGCATAGTTCTATCAAGTGAACGTACTAAAATTGTTTGTCCACCATCGTATGCGAGTCTGCCGTCATCATAGCCCCTTGAAAGCTGATACTTCTTAAGTCTATCAAGTATGTATATACATTCATTACACATGGGTACAACTCGAACTGATGAAAGCGTTTTTAGTTCATTTTGTGCTTTATATGTCATATGCTCCATTCTATGCATATCCTCATCACGCTCAAAGTATTTAACTTCCGTTCTACATACTGAAATAGATTTCCTGTCAAAATCTACATCAGACCAACGTAAAGCAGCCAATTCACCAACGCGTAGACCTAAATAGAAATTAGCCAAAAGGCACAAACATGCGCTTTCCTTAAGAGGGTATATATCCTCTATAAGCACCGCATGAAACAACTTGTCTATATCCTGCCGAGTAATTGCAACATCATCCTTTTTACCATGTTCTATACGGTTTGAGGGCATATAACGGAGTATCTTGTCCCAATCAAGGACAGTCACACCAACAAGTTCTAAATCCTTAGCATAAGATTGCACACCGCGTACAATTTGCGTTATACGGCAAAATTCTTTATAACTCATTTTACCGACATGTACAAGTATATTATTAAGCCAATCAATAAGAAATGCGTCATTTATAAGTGCTACTTGTGTAAAGTCAATTACATTGTTAACAAAGTACCGCTTATAGGTACATTCAATACGGTCAATAGTTTGATTGCGACGTTGTCCAGCTTTTATACTAAGCCACAAATGGTATACTTGTCCAAAAGTTTCAGATGCTACTACATCAGGCTCAACGACGCCCATTTCATAACCATGTTTTAACCATTCACTTTCTGTCATTTTATCCCTCCAAAACTCGGCGGATACCATAAGGCAACGTGTAAATTTTTCGTTTTTTTATTGGGAACGCGTCACTCATTCGTTCCTTTTCAAAAAAAAACGAAAAGCATCGCACCTTATATATTTTCCAAATTATCCGCGCTTTGCGCTAAAGCCGAGTATAAATATTCATCAACACACGCTTATCTAAAATTGTCAAACGGTAGGTACATCCCGCGCCGATAGAATGTTCTATCATAGTGACTACCGCCGCCAATACAGGCGGTTGCGGTTGCGCGCCTGGTACGAAAAATAATGGTATACATACTGGGCGCGCGTCGCACTAAGTTTTCGCATTATCATACGTTTTATTGAACATGATACTTACTAACTATATCCGTACCACTTCTGAAATATTCCCATGTTTGCCCGTCTACAGTAGTAAACCCATGGTTGCATAATTCCTTGCGTGCAAGGTATCCTTCAAGAAAACGTTGTGCCTTTTGAAGTGGTTCAATATGCTCAAAATATACATCCTCTGATATAATACCGTTTGAAACATACATTTCTAATTTTGAAATACGGTTCACTATTCGCGCGTATTCCATGCGTATCTTAAATTCATTCATATTTTTGAATTTTTCTAAAAATTTTTCATAATCATATTTTTTTTTCAAATCAATCAATACACTTTTCATCCTTTCTTTTTTTTGTCGGCAATAAAAAAACTCACTTGGGCAATATACACCGAGTGAGTCACACTTCCTTTCCGCACGATACTACACATGATAAAAAGATTATAGGATTTCTAAGCACTTTTTTGCTACGTGATACAAAAGTTAGTTATTTTCATGTAGCAAAATAAATCCAGTATATTCAAGGGCTTGATACGTGTTTGCTACATGATACAGAGGTTACGGGTAATACTGTGCCGTAACCTCTGTCGAGATAGATTTGAAATGCACGTTTCATTTTTGCACTTTTCCACTCGAAACGCGTACGGCGGTTGCCAAGGCAATCCCCACCGCACGTACACGCGTTTTCTTACATTTTACCTCATGGGCTCGGGTTCGATTCCCGTCTCGCGCTCTTTTATGTCCAGCGAATTACTGGACTTTTTTAGTTTTGTGTTGCATTTCGTGTTGCATTTTTAATGGGACATCCGCTGGATGTCCCATTTTAGTGTTCGAGGCTCATTGTCTTCAGTACAGAGCAGGCGTCAACCGGACGCCCTGCGCGGTCTAACAGATAAAAAATGAAGTTGTCCATAATTATATGTAGGATTACTGCTATTTTAGCATATAAAAGTAAGGGATTATTCAATTTTATAAGTAAACTATGCTAAGAAATATCATATAAGATACCCATAAATCACAGTATTATAGGCAATTTTTGCCCAAATTGAGCAGATAAAACAGTGCTTTTAGAGTTCTTATCTGTCGATGAGAATAAACGACATGAGGCGGCTTGCTTTTGGGGATATTTCTCCTGTTATGAAACCCGGCAATCCGGGACGAAAATACAGGGTCTGCTTTTTGTTGACAATTGTATTGCACCTCTATATATTTACTAATGATAGTTATGCGAGTTAAAAACAGAAAAGTCGGCCTTGTGGTCAAAAACAGTGAAACATATACCGGAAAGAAAATACCGGAAAGGAAATAAAATTATGGAAGCAAAAAAAGAAATTTCATTTATAGAAGGATCGGTACCTGCATCCCTGATCAGATTTGCCCTGCCCGTTCTGGGAGCCCTGATCTTGCAGGCAGCATATGGAGCGGTGGATCTCCTTGTAGTTGGATGGTTCGGAGATGCTGCGGGAATCTCTGCCGTGGGGACGGGTTCTTCCCTGATGCAGATGATCACGGGTGTGATTACCAGTCTTGCCATGGGTTCCACCGTGATTATCGGGCAGCATATCGGAGAGGGCAAACCGAAAGAAAGCGGGAATGCAGTGGGGACGACAATAGCGCTTTTTGCAGGTATCGGCGTGGTAATGACAGTGATTCTGGAATTGTTTGCAGGGAATCTCATGACCATGATGCAGGTTCCGGCAGAGTCTTTTGACAAGGCTGTGACTTATGTACGAATCTGTTCCGGCGGTATCATTGTGATTATTGCGTATAATGTAATCAGTGGTGTATTAAGAGGCGTGGGAAATGCGAATCTGCCGTTTGTTTTTGTCGGAATCGCCTGTGGTGTGAATATCCTTGGCGATTTATTGTTTGTGGGAGTATTCCGTATGGATGCGGCGGGTGCTGCATTAGCCACCGTTCTTGCACAGCTTACCTCTGTGATTGCGTCGCTGTTTGTAATTAAAAAGCAGAAAATGCCGGTGTCATTTTCTATGAAACAGTGCAAAATATACAGGGAAGAATTGTCCAAAATCCTTCGGGTAGGAATTCCGATTACATTGCAGGAAGCAATGGTGCAGGTTTCGTTTCTTGTGATTAATACAATTA
>JBJFCA010000193.1:0-2312 GCA_051888725.1 Lachnospiraceae bacterium | reverse complement strand
TCATTTTGGCAATATTTAAAATCATTTCCTGCGGCACCAATTTAGTCAGTAAAAGAAATGCTTTCATGGGAATACCGGGTACCGCCAGACTCTTTTTCCGGTAAGAAGCATATAACGCTTCCGAAACACATTTTTCGGAGGTAATCATGGTCATTTTTTTTATTTCAAGTGTAGAGCCATACTGTTCAGCAATCTGGAAAAATTCCGTATTCACGGGGCCCGGACATACCGCCGTAACATAGATTCCGTAATCAGATAATTCTTTATTGATTGCTCTTGCAAAGCTTAATACATATGATTTTGTAGCTGCATAGACTGCAAAATCCTGCTGGGGAAGAAAAGCCGCTGCAGAAGCCATCTGGATAATACGGCTGCCCCTTGCCATGTAGGGCAGGCATATGTAAGTCATTTTGGTAAGTGCTTCGCAATTCACATACAGCATATTCAGCTGTTCCTCTAAAGAAAGCTCGTCAAACGGCCCCATAAGGCCAAATCCGGCTGCATTTACAAGCATTCTTACCGTAACATCTTCTTTCTCCAGAAGCTCTTCAAAATCATCTATGGCATATTCATCCGTAACATCCATGGAGATCAGTTTTGTCTTATGCTCCATAACTTTTCCGACTTCCGTCAGACGTTCCATACGTCTGGCAATCATCCAGATTTCATCAATATTGGAAAAAGCTGTGTCAATCTGCAGCGCAAATTCCTGCCCGATACCGGAAGAAGCTCCGGTAATAATAATGATATTCTTCATCTTAAAACTCCTCTCTCCTGATACACATTTTATTAGGTTTATTATGCCATTTTTTACCTGATCTTACAAGATTTCCTCATAAGATGTCAGATAAAAATCCGCAAGTTTTTTCTTTTCTTCCCAATCTCTTTCCGAATAGCGGTCCGCTACGGCACATACCTGCATGCCTGCGTTTTTTCCTGCCATGATGCCGGGGATAATATCTTCAAACACCAGGCATTTTAAGGGATTTACCGAAAGCCTTGAAGCTGCCGTAAGGTAAATATCAGGAGCGGGTTTACTCTTTATTATCTGACAGCCTGTCACAATGCAGGAAAAAAAATCTTCTATATGATGGGCTTTGTTGATACAATCCACCAGCTCTATAGAATTACTGGTGGCAATTCCCAATTTGATCCCTTTCTCTTTGCAGACAGAAAGCAGTTTCATGGCACCCGGCTTCATAGGTACCTCGTAACGGTATTTGTACCCTGCCATTAAGATCCAGTCTTTCTTCATGGTTTCAAGATCGTCCGGTATGGAAAAATGCTCCTTAAAATATACTGCTGTCTCAGAAAGGCTCATGCCTTCTATATTCTTTTGCAGATCATCCGGCAGTCCAATGCCAAAGCGGCCCAGATATTCCCTGTCAATTTCCTTCCACATCCACATAGAGTCGACTAATGTTCCGTCCAGATCAAAAATCAGAGCCTCATATTCTGTCCATACGTCTTTAAGAGGATTTTTATTCATGTCTGATTCTCCGTTTTCATACGATTCTTTAATGCAAAAATTTCTTCCCCGTTTAGTTCCCTGTATTCCCCCGGAAGCATTTCTTCGGGAAGTCTAAGTGGCCCCATGGAAAGTCGTTTTAAATATACCACTTCATTTCCAACTGCCTGCAGCATTCGCTTCACCTGATGGAAACGCCCCTCCTGTATGGTGAGCCTGATTTGACATTCCTCTTCTACGATTACTTTTGCCGGAAGTGTCGGTTTCTCATCCTGAATGTCCACACCGCTTCTCAGTTTACTGCATGCTTCTTCTGTAATCGGTTCCTTTAACTGTACCAGATATTCCTTGTCCACGTGCTTTTTGGGTGATAACAGATTATGGGCAAGTGCTCCGTCATCTGTTATCAGAAGCAGCCCTTCCGTATCTTTATCCAGTCTGCCTACCGGAAAAAGATTTTTAACCTGGCAGCCTTTTAAACAATCCAGAACCGTTTTTTCACTTTTGTCTTTGGTTGCAGTAATCAAACCTGCAGGTTTATTAAGCAGATAATAGTGAAATGCTGCGTATTTTACAGGTTGCCCGTTTAATGTAACCTGGTCGGTTTCTTCCGCAACCTTATCATCTGCCACTTTGGCCTTCTCTCCATTAACCGTTACACAACCTTTTTTGATAAACTCCCTTGCCTGGCTGCGGGAAATGCCTGTAGTCTGACACAGATACTTGTCTAAACGCATTTTCTTCTCCTGTTTCTCATTTTAGATGGAATTCATACATAAGATATAACAAGCTGTCTATCCTTGTGTGATCTTATGAAACATGTAAAAAACATTTTAAGGACTCT
>JBJFCA010000192.1:0-11050 GCA_051888725.1 Lachnospiraceae bacterium | reverse complement strand
GAACAGATTCTTGCAAACAAAGAAGGAAATCTTCTTTCCGAAGACACGGATGGTAAAAAATATATTCTGAAATCCTATTTTGACAATCGGGAATGCAACATCAGGGATCTGCAGGAATGCAGGGAAGCAGCGGCCACGCTTTCCAAGCTGCACAGACAGATGTGTATCTGCGCAGAAGACATCCCCGGACTTACTGTTTATTCCATGGCAAAGGAATATGAAAAGCATAACCGGGAACTGAAAAAAGTATGGCAGTATTTGTGTAAAAAAGGTCAGAAATCCGCCTTTGAGGTTACGCTTCTGGAAAAATTTCCGTACTTTCTGAATCAGGCACTTAAGGTGTCTGCAGAATGGAAGGAGTTTGCATTAGAAAGTGACATGGAGTATATTAAAAATCAGGGATATCTCTGCCACGGAGATTACCAGCATCATAATATCATCCGGACCGGCAAAGAATTTTCGATTATTAATTTTGAAAAACTCCTGATGGATAATCCGGTCAGGGACATCTGCCTTTTTCTGCGTAAAATCATGGAGAAAAATAACTGGGATGCGGCGTTCGGCGAAAGTGTCCTGCATGCGTACGACGTAGGGAATCCGCTCTCTGCCCGCTCCTTTGTGGAGTTGTATTACAGGCTTGCTTATCCGATAAAATTCTGGAAAATCGTGAATTTTTATTATAATGCAAGAAAAGTCTGGACGCCGGATAAAAATACGGAAAAGCTGAATATTCTCATGCAGCAGGAGCAGGATAAACAGCATTTTCTGGATACGGTATTCCGGAACGTGGAAAATTTAAGATAAAATGAAAGGGAAAGCACATGCGTAATTTTATTTTTATTATTCTGTTTATATGTCTGTTTACGGCAGGCTGCGGTAAGGATGCTTCCTCCGGCTCCGTAACGGATACGCAGACGGTGACCGGAGATTTTTTACAGACTTCCCCGGAATATGATTCTGCGGATACGGCAGTGATTATGAATGTAAACAGAGAAGAAAATAAAATTACTTTTTATAATCTGACAGTAGATAAAAATTACACTTTAACCTTTGACGGTGTTACTTCTTTTACGGACCAATTCGGAGAAGCCGTTTCCAAAGAGCAGATCCGCCCGGGGGATATTGTGGATGTGACATTTTTAAAATCTGCAAAACGGCTGCATTCCCTCAGTATTTCTCCGTCATCCTGGAACAACCGGTCTGTTTCCCGTTACACTATAGACAGCAGAAATCATAACGTGACTATCGGTAATGATATTTACAAATTTACGGATCAGACGAAGATCTTTTCAGAAGGAAAAGAAATTGAACTGATGGATTTAAATGAAGTGGATGTGGTAAGTTTTTACGGTATTGACAGTACGGTCTTAAGTATTGTGGTGGAAAAAGGGCATGGATATTTAAGACTGGCAGGAGATGAGAATTTCATCGGCGGCTGGATAGAAGTGGGACAGAATCAGATTAACCGGATCACGGAAGATATGCTTCTGGTAGTTCCCGAGGGCAGTTATTCTGTTTTGTTCTCCACAGCCGGAGGAGGAGGCACCAAAAATGTAACCATTACCCGTAATCAGGAAACCCTGGTGGATATCAGCGATTTTGAAATTGCGGAACCGGAATACGGACAGGTGATCTTTGCCATGAGTCCCTCCGGTGCCATGCTTTATGTAGACGGGAATCTGGTGGACACTTCTCTTCCCGTAACACTTCAGTATGGCATTCATCAGCTTCTTGCAAAGGCAGACGGCTATGAAAGTGTGGTAAGTTACCTGAAGGTAGCGGAAGCATCTGCGGGTATAGAGATTACACTGGAACCTGAAAAGGAAGACGATGAAGATACGGATACCGGAAACAGTACGGTTTCTGACGGAGACAGCGTCAGTGATAATACGCCTACAACGAAAAATTATTATCAGGTGCATATTGATGCCCCCAAGGACGTGGAAGTGTATCTGGACGGTAACTATGTGGGGATTGCACCCATCAGCTTCAAAAAAACAGAAGGAGTGCATGTGATAACCTTAAGAAAGACCGGTTATACTCCCAGAAGCTATACCATTCAGGTAGATTCTGAGGAAAAGGATGTAAGTTACTCCTTTGAAGAGTTGCAGAAGACGGAGTAGATGGCATACTTTTGCAGGTCCGGGTATCATCTGTCTGCGGACACGTTTGCACTATGCAGTCGCACGTAGTGGTACATAAGGTGCCAAAGAACGGCACCAAAGTACCAACGGCGACAGAATGTCCTTAGACAGATGATACACGGACCTGCAGGTATACATCAACCGTCTTCGGTGCGTGACGTAATTCATAAAAATACATAGGAGGAATACAGATGGAGTTTAAAAACGTATACACTTACGAGGATTTTCTGGATATTATCGCCATGTTAAGAAGTGAAAACGGCTGCCCCTGGGATAAGGTACAGACACATGACAGTCTGCGTCCCTGTATGATGGAAGAGGCAGCAGAAGTACTGGCAGCCATCCGTATTTATGATCAGACGGGAAATGCGGAAAATCTGCAGGAGGAACTGGGCGATGTGCTGTTGCAGGTGGTGATGCACGCACAGATTGCAAAAGAAGAAGGTCTTTTTTCCATGGAGGATGTGGTAAATGACGTGGCACAGAAAATGGTACGCAGACACCCGCATGTATTCGGTACCGTGGAAGCCGATACCTCCGAACAGGTCTTACAGAACTGGGAAGAAATAAAAAAACAGGAAAAGGCAGGAAAAACATGGACCACTTCTCCGCTACGGGATATTCCCATGGAGCTGCCGGCTCTTACCAGAGCTTCAAAGGTCTTAAAAAAAGCGGACAAGCTGTATGATTACAGTGGCAGCAGGTCTGAGGATCTTAATAAGATTGAGGAAGCAGTTAAGAAACTGAAAGAAATTCCGGAAGAAGCTTATTCCAAAGAAGCAGAAGCCCAGGTGGGAGAAATTCTCCTTGCAGTATGTGACCTTTCCAGACGCTGCAAATTATCACCGGAGCAGATTCTGACAGACCGTACGGAAGAAATCATTGAAACATACGAACCTGGACAATAAAGAAAGAAGCTGAGAAAATGACGACGAGAGAAGAAGCATTGGCATATGGCATGTCTTTTCCGGACAGTTATGTAGAAGCACCGTTTCATGATCCAAACTGGCAGCTGGTCCGGGTAAAGGGAAGCAAGAAGGCTTTTTTATGGACATATGAGAGAGAAGGGTATATCAACCTGAATGTTAAGACAGATCCGGAGTGGAGGGATTTCTGGAGAAATGCGTTTCCATCCGTACTACCCGGCTGGCATCAGAATAAAGAACACTGGAATACCATTATTTTGGACGGTTCCATTCCGGACAGGGATATAAAACGCATGATAAAGGAAAGCTATGAGCTTGTGACAGACAGTCCTTCACGAAGGATTTATGAGGCAGTAAAAAAGATTCCCAAAGGACATGTGGCCACCTACGGACAGGTTGCAGAGCTTGCCGGGGACAAAAAAATGGCAAGAGCGGTAGGAAATGCCTTGCATAAGAATCCGGATCCGGAACATATACCCTGTTACCGGGTCGTAAATGCCAAAGGAGAGCTGGCCGGAGAGTTTGCATTTGGCGGCAAAGGACAGCAGGCAAAACTTCTTATGCAGGAGGGTGTGGAAGTGGTAGACGGCAAAGTGAATCTTTCACAATATGGCATTTTTTTATAATCTCCATGGACGGATGTTAAAAAAGCCCCAAAATAAGCGAAAAATACGCTTAAAAGGGGCAAAAAACCTTGACAAACTGGGAAAAAGCAGATATATATATGTATAGACGTTTCAAACGGAACATCTATGTAGGATACAAATTAAGAATACTCATTAAGAGGAGGAGTTCAACATGAACAAAACAGAATTAGTAGCAGCAATGGCTGATCAGGCTGGCATTTCCAAGAAGGACGCAGAGAAAGCATTAGCAGCTTTCACCGCATCTGTTACAGATGAATTAAAGAAGGGCGGAAAAGTACAGTTAGTTGGCTTTGGTACCTTTGAAGTAGTTGAAAGAAAAGCAAGAGAAGGCAGAAATCCTCAGAGCGGCAAGACCATGAAGATTGCAGCTTCCAAGGCTCCTAAGTTCAAAGCAGGCAAAGCATTAAAGGATGCTATGAACTAATCTGAGATAAGACAAAAGATAAATGAGAGGATCTGGTTTGCCAGATTCTCTTTTCTTTTTATAAAATTTCTGATAAAATCCCCGCAGGCGAAAGCCTGTGATGGGGGAAAGAAAAGGGGTAACAATATGAGATTGGATAAATACCTAAAGGTGTCCCGGTTGATCAAACGGCGGACCGTTGCAAATGAAGCCTGTGACAGCGGAAGAGTTTTGATCAATGATAAGCCTGCCAAGGCATCTGCCAATGTAAAAGAGGGCGATATCCTGACCATTTCCTTTGGCAACAAGGATGTGAAGGTGGAAGTTCTTAATGTACAGGAAACCGTTAAGAAGGAAGAAGCAAAAGAGCTGTTCCGTTATTTATAAAAACAGGCATAAACCCATCCTGCCGTTCATATACTGGTAGAAAGCGGAGGATGGATAATAGAATGGAAGATCTGAATACAGTCAATAAACGAGTACATAAAATCATGATGACGAACCGCAGAACCTGCACCATCAACGGGGTCTGTGATGTTCTTTCTTTTGATATCCATGAGATATTGCTGGAGACAGACCAGGGAATGCTCATGATTAAAGGAGACGATCTGCATGTCAACCGACTGATGCTGGATAAAGGCGAGGTGGATGTGGACGGTAAAATTGACAGTCTGACTTATTCGGAGACTTCCGGACACAGCAGTAAAAATGAATCCCTGTTAACAAAGCTGTTTAAGTAAGGAGATCCCATGGACAGCTTTTGCGTACAGGAGAATCTGTTTCTGTTATATTCCCTGATAATGGGTATCTATATCACATTTTTTTATGATCTCCTCCGTATTATAAGACGTGTGATTCCACATAACAGTTTCTTTATTTCCATGGAAGATCTGGGCTTCTGGTTTTATTGTGCCATGAAGATTTTTTACCTGATGCACACCCAGGGAAACGGTACCATGCGCTGGTTTGCCATCCTGGGAGCCATGACGGGCATGTTTATATACAGAAAAACGCTGAGTCCGTATTTTGTAAAATGGATGTCCCTTTTGCTGCGCAATGTGTTGAAAGTGATTTATAAGCCTTTCCAATTTCTGGGTAAAAAGACGGGGAAGATCTTCAGGAAAGCGGCATTTCCTTTGAAAAGAAAGCTTTGTGCAGGTAAGGCGCATTTTAAAAATAAGTTGACGAGAGAATGGAAATTGCTTAAAATTTCTATTAAGAAGCAGTGATGGACGGCAGTTTAGGGGAAGGAAATAAAATGGGTACTGAAAGACGAAGGAGAAGAAATACATATCGGAAAAAACGGCAGCGCCGGCAGAACCGTATGAGTATGTTTCTGGTTACACTGGTAGTCGTAATGATTCTTGTGGTTGTGGGAATCAAGAGTATCAGCCTCAGGGAAAAAGGCGCCGATTATGACGCTACGATTGCCGGGCTTGAGAAGCAGATTGAAGAGGAAAACGTAAGAACCAGGGAGATTAAGGAATACGAGGATTATACCAAGACCAATGCTTTTGTCGAGCAGATGGCACACAGCAAGCTGGGTCTTGTTTATGAAAATGAAACCATATTTATTGATAAAGATGAATGAGAAGCGCCCAAAATAATGGGCGCTTTTTGTCGGACAAATTAAAGGGTTTCGGACACGGATTTGACAAATTATGAAGAGTGCTTCCTCTATAATGGATAGGCAAAAAAGAAAAAGAGAGGTACATATGGCATTATGAGAAAGCTGCCTTCCGAAAAATGGGAAAAAACAAATCTGTTGTCAGAGTACGGAAAACAGAGAATGATCGGCTATGCGGATTCGTTTGGCGCAATTGCACAGAGCCTGTATGGCGCAGAATGTCTGCCGGAGGATTTATCCAGGCAAAGCCTGTATTACCGGACAGAATTACAGAATAACCGGCGTATACTGGCGGATCATTTAAAAGAAATGGCAGGTGTAATGAAGCAGGTGGCGGGAGAAGTGTTTGCTTCAAGACCGTTTCCGCCAAGGCGTGAGCACAGGGTGGTACAGATGTTCAGGGCAGAAGGAATCACCGTCAGGGATCTTTATTATATTGAGGACGAGGACGAAAAAAGCCGGATTGGGGTAATGATGGCTGTAGAAAAAGGAGAGAATGTGGATGTCAGGGTGGCAGCGGACATGCTTTCAGTTTTGCTGAACGAAAGGCTGGTTCCCTCCGTAAACAGCCCGTCTATGGTGGATAACTGTTTCCGGAGCTTTGTATTTGTGGAAGAAACGCATTTTGTAGTGCTGACAGGAGCAGCCAAGGCTGTCAAGGAAGAAGAGACGCGTTCCGGAGACAATTATGCGGTGATCGAGTCGGAAAACGGAAAAGTCACCCTGCTTTTATCGGATGGGATGGGCTCTGGAGAAAAAGCCTGTGCGGACAGTGAAGATGTACTGGATCTGATGGAGAGACTGATTGAAGCAGGTTTTGCCTCCAGATCTGCAGCAAAGATCATGAACACGGCATTTCTTACCGGAAGTGAAGAGCGTAATATGTCTACGCTGGATATCTGTGATGTGAATCTATACAACGGTATGTGTGATTTTACCAAGATCGGTGCTGCCGCTTCTTTTATCAAGAGGGATCACAGGGTGGAAAAAATCTATGAAAATACGTTGCCGTTAGGAGTCCTTAAGGAACCGGAGCCGGAACATATCCTGCGGCAGCTTTCTGACGGGGACTATGTGATCATGGTATCCGACGGTATTACGGACGCATTGGAGGATGACCGGGTAGGCAGCGACCTGCGTGCAATCTTAAGTAACCTCCGTCAGGAGAATCCGCGTGAGCTGGCAGAAGCTCTTCTCCAGATTGTACTGCACAGAACCGGTGGACATATCCGGGATGATATGACGGTTCTTGTGTTCGGCATATGGGAAAATAGCTGACAAAGGGATGGCACACACGAAAAAGATGTGCTAAAATGGCAGCATGAGCAGTTTATTTGACAGAGTTTATGCCTATGTGGAAAAATATCATATGCTGGCAGCAGGGGATGTGGTTGCTGCAGGGATTTCAGGAGGAGCTGATTCGGTCTGCCTCCTGTTTGTGCTGTCCGCATTGCGGGAAAAAATACCCTTTCGGCTGTCGGCTGTTCATGTCAATCATGGGATTCGTCCGGAAGCCGGAGAAGATGCCGACTATGTGCGTACTCTTTGTGACGGGCTTCAGATACCGTTTTATCTGTACGAGACAGATGTGGCGGCATATGCAAAAGAACAGGGCATATCCACGGAAGAGGCGGGCAGAAAAGTACGCTATGAAGCTTTTAGGGAGGTTTTGAAAAAGGAATCGCAGGAAGAGTCCCCACAGGGAAAGGTGAAAATTGCCGTGGCACATCATATGGACGACCGTGCGGAAACCATGCTTTTTCATTTGTTCCGGGGAAGCGGGCTGGCCGGTCTGTGCAGCATTCGCCCTTACCGGGAGGACGATGACGGTGTGGCGGTGATTCGCCCTCTGCTTGGTTTCAGACGTGAAGAAATTGAAGCGTATCTGTCAGAGAAGAATATTTCCTGGTGTGAAGACAGCACCAATGGGGAGGATGTTTATATCAGAAACCGTATCCGCCATAAAATCCTTCCCTGTGCAGAACAGGATATTGTGCCCAAAGCTACGCTTCATATGTGCCGGACCGCAGATCTACTTACCGAGGCAGAAGATTTTATCAGACAGGAAACACAAAAAGCTTATACCGGGTGTGTCAGGGAAAAGAAAGAGCAGCTGTTTATAATAGACAGAAAGAAATTTACAGACTGTCACGTGTGTCTGCAGAAGAATATCCTGCTTTGTGTACTCAAGAAGCTTACTGCTGCGGGAAAAGATATTACTTCTGCACATATTGAGCAGCTGTTGTCTCTTTTTAACCGGGAAGGAAACAGGCAGATTGGCCTGCCGTATCAGATTACCGGAGAGAGGAAATATGACATTGTTGTCATAAGTAAAACAACCGGTGATGAAAAGAAGGATTTTCCAGAAGAATGGACGGTACCGGTAGTGCTTCCGGCCCCGGGAGAACCGGAACAGTTTATCTTACTGCCTGACAAAACCCTGTTGGGATTTCAGGTTATAATTTGTGAAAAAACAATAAATATTCCGCAAAATCAGTATACGAAATGGTTTGATTATGATAAAATAGAAAAACCGCTGAAGATCAGAACCCGAAGGAAAGGGGATTATCTGACCATTGATGATAAAGGTTCAAAAAAGAGCCTGCAGGATTACATGGTCAATGAAAAGATTCTTAAGGAGATGAGGGATCAGATTCCTCTCTTATGTGAGGATCAGCATGTACTCTGGGTAATGGGTCACAGAATCAGCAGTTTTTATAAAATAAATGAGAATACAAAATACATTTTACAGGTACAATTAAGAGGAGGACAGGAAAGTGGCGGAACATGTTAATGTTTTGATCTCCGAAGAGGATGTGGAAAAACGAATCAGCGAAATTGCTGATAAGATCAATGAGAAGTATGCGGGCAAAAATCTTCACCTGATATGTGTTTTAAAGGGCGGTGCCTTTTTTATGTGTGAACTCGCAAAGCACTTGACCATGCCGGTTTCTCTTGATTTTATGTCTGTTTCCAGTTACGGCAATGCCACAAAGTCCAGTGGCGTGGTGAAAATTGTGAAGGATCTGGATGAGCCCATAAAGGATAAGAACGTTTTAGTGGTAGAAGATATTGTAGACTCCGGCAGAACCTTAAGCTATCTTATGGAAATGCTTCGGGACAGAGGACCGGCGAGTCTGAACCTTTGTACACTTCTGGATAAGCCGGACAGACGTGTGGTAGAAGTGAATGTGGATTATACCGGATTTCAGATTCCGGATAAATTTGTAGTGGGCTACGGTCTTGATTACGATCAGAAGTATCGAAATTTACCGTATATCGGTGTAGTGGAATTTGATGATGAAACCGGATGCGGTCAGGAGGAATAATTTTGAAACAAAAAGGATTTAGTCAGTATTTTGTAGTTATCGTCCTGCTTTTGTTGGGGATTGTCCTGATCAATGCATGGAAGAAAAATAATGTGGAATATACCCGCGCAGAGCTGATACAGGATCTGGAAGCCGGAAAGATTGATGAGGTCATAATCCATCCCAATGCAGAGGCACCTACCGGTTACCTGGATGCGGAGTTTTATTCCGGACAGGAAAAGACTCTGTATGCAACAGATATTCAAGAGCTTGAAAAACTCGTCCGGGACAACGGCATTGAGCCGAAGATACTGGATATTCAAAGAGAAAACTGGTTTCTGACTTCTGTGCTGCCCATACTGATTGTTGTGGTGGCAGCCGCCTTTTTCTTCATAGTGATGAATGCACAAAATGCAGGCGGCGGCAGCAGTGCCAAAATGATGAATTTTGGCAAGAGCCGGGCGCATATGTCCAATATGGGTGATGGCAAAATCACACTGAAGGATGTAGCAGGCCTAAAAGAAGAGAAAGAAGAACTGGAGGAGATTATTGATTTCCTGCGGGAGCCGTCCAAATATACCAAAGTGGGAGCCCGGATTCCCAAGGGTGTGCTGCTGGAGGGACCTCCCGGAACCGGTAAGACGCTTCTTGCAAAAGCAATTGCAGGAGAAGCAAATGTACCGTTCTTCAGTATCTCCGGTTCTGATTTTGTAGAAATGTTTGTTGGTGTGGGTGCATCCCGTGTAAGGGATCTGTTTCTGGATGCCAAAAGGCATGCTCCCTGTATCGTCTTTATCGATGAGATCGACGCAGTGGCAAGACGTCGTGGTACCGGTATGGGCGGCGGACATGATGAAAGAGAACAGACACTGAACCAGCTGCTGGTAGAGATGGATGGTTTCGGCGTCAATGAAGGTATTATTGTGGTAGCGGCAACCAACCGTGTAGACATCTTAGACCCGGCAATTTTACGTCCCGGACGTTTTGACAGAAAGATCATGGTAGGCAGACCGGATGTGGGCGGCAGAGAAGAAATCTTAAAGGTTCATGCCAAGAACAAACCTTTGAGTGAGGATATCAATTTGGAACAGATTGCCCAGACCACTGCAGGTTTTACCGGCGCAGACCTGGAAAATCTTTTGAATGAATCTGCTATTTATGCGGCGAAGGAAGGCCGTACCTTTATTAAACAGGACGATATCAAGAAAGCATTTATCAAGGTTGGTATCGGTACGGAAAAGAAGAGCCGTATCATTTCCGAGAAGGAAAAGAAAATCACGGCTTATCATGAGGCGGGGCACGCCATTCTTTTCCATCTGCTTCCGGATGTGGGACCCGTGTATTCTGTTTCCATTATTCCTACCGGTGTAGGAGCTGCCGGCTATACCATGCCGCTGCCGGAAAAAGACGAGATGTTCCTAACAAAGGGCAAGATGCTGCAGGATATCATGGTATCTTTAGGCGGAAGAATTGCCGAGGAAATTATTCTCGACGATATTACAACAGGTGCCTCCAGTGATATTAAGAAAGCAACCAAGGTGGCCCGTCAGATGGTAACCTGTTTCGGTATGTCCGAGAATATCGGTGTCATCAATTATGATGAAAGCGATGATGAAGTATTTATCGGCAGGGATCTGGCGCATACCCGTGCATACAGTGAAAAGGTGGCCGGCGAAATTGACAATGAAGTGAAAGCCATTATTGATGACTGCTATGCAAAGGCAAAAGCCATTATCATGGAGCATGAGGATGTACTTCATAAGGCATGTAAATTGCTTTTGGAAAAAGAAAAGATTACAGGCGAAGAGTTTGCAGCCTTATTTTAGCGATAGTGCACAATAAAGTATTGTGCATTATTACCAAAAAGCAAGTAAGACTTTTGTAATATTTGTGAATATTGGAAATGGACGCAAAATGAGGTCTATGCTATTATAATACTCGTAACCCCCCCAATACATTATATAGTTTTTTGCTATACCCCATAAGAAAGAAATA
>JBJFCA010000191.1:0-2344 GCA_051888725.1 Lachnospiraceae bacterium | reverse complement strand
CCACGTTCTGCCGAAAGAGCTACGCCCTTTTCTATATACTGTATGGCTTTTTCATATTCCAAAGCTGTTGTTGTTTTCTCCATAAAACTTCCTCACAAAATACAGGAAAAGAACGCTAAATAAATTTTTCAAAAACCGATGCTAAGATCACTGTTAAAACTCCGGAAACAGCAATGGCAAGACTGCTCATGGCACCCTCCACCTCCCCGATTTCCATAGCCCTGGCAGTTCCCACAGCATGTGCAGCCGAGCCGAATGCCAGACCTTTGGACACCGGCTCCGTGATTCTGAAGATTTTGCATATCATCTCACCCATCACATTGCCCAGCACACCGGTCACTACGATTACAGCAACCGTAATGGTCACATAGCCTCCCAGTTCCTCGGAGACCCCCATACCGATTGCCGTGGTGATGGACTTGGGAAGCAGGGTCACATATTCCTCATGGGAAAGCCCCATAACCAGGGACAGTATATACACCGTTCCAAGGCTTGTCAGCACGCCGCCCAATAACCCTAAGATAACGGCTTTGCAGTTCTTTTTTAATAGCTCCCACTGTTCATACAGAGGAATCGCCAGACATACCGTTGCCGGAGTCAGCAGATAACTTAAGTACTTCGCACTTTCGTTATATACCGCATAGTCCACTTTTCCTACAAGCAGTACAGCCATGGATAGAAGAATGGCTATCAGTAACGGGTTAAAAATGCCGCATTTTAGTTTTTTCTTAAGCATCACGCCTACAAAATAAGCCAGAAGGCTTAATGTTACACCGGCAAACAGGGAATTTTCAAAGAAACTATTCATGGCTTTTCCCTCTCTTCCTGTCTGCTCTGATCATCCACTGGGACAGATGCCCCGTTGCTGCCATTACAGTAAAAATGGTAACGACCGTGATCACACATACCGGCACCAGAACAGGCTGAAGCATTCCCCAGCTTTCCATCAATCCCACACCGGCAGGTATAAACATCACCGGCATAATATCGATTAAAAATTTGCCGGCATCCTTTACGGCTTCCAGACGGACAATACCGGTTAAAAGCCCCAAAAATAAAATCACCATACCGTAGATGCTGGCGGGAATGGGCAGCGGAAGCAAAAACTTACAAAGCTCACCCAAAAGGGAAATCATCAGAATAATGAGAAACTGCTTTAATAATCTCATGAAGCATCCCACCTCTTTCTTTCCAGATTCTCTAAACGCATTTTCTGTTTACATAAAAATTGGTAGCACCAATTGTGATGCTACCAACCATTATATCTTATTTCTTCTGTTTGTCAACGACAGTCTATCTCAGCTTATTTTTGATCTCGTTGTCAATTTTTTCCACAAATTCATCCAAAGGAAGAACCGTAGTGTCTGCCTCTCCGTGCAGTCTGTAGGCAACCGTTCTGCTCTCCTGTTCCTTGAAACCAAGTACGATTAAGTAAGGCACTTTTTCCACCTGGCCTTCACGCATACGATAGCCAAGCTTCTCTGCACGGTCATCCAGCTCCACTCTCACATTTCTGTCCTCCAGGGCTTCTACCACCTCTTTTGCATACGCATTTAAGGTATCATCATCCGATTTAACCGGCATGACTCTTACCTGCACCGGTGCCAGCCATGTGGGCAGATTACCCTTGGTCTCTTCCAGAATATAAGCCATAAATCTGTCAAGGGAACCTAAAATAGCTCTGTGCAGTACCACGGGAGTTTTCTTTTCACCGTCTTTATCAATGTAGGTCAGTTCGAACTTAGCCGGCAGGCAGAAGTCAAGCTGACAGGTAGACAGTGTGTATTCATTCCCTACTGCAGGCTTTACATTGACGTCCAGCTTCGGTCCGTAGAATGCCGCTTCGCCGATTTCCTCGGTATACGGGATACCTAAGTCATTCATAACCTCACGCAGGGCGTTTTCTGCCTTGTTCCACATTTCGTCATCATCATGATATTTTTCCTTATTGGCAGGATCTCTCAACGACAGTACACAGCGGTAATCGGTGATGCCAAAATCTTTGTAGGTGCTGAAAATCAAATCTACGACCTTGGTAAATTCATCCTTGATCTGTTCCGGTGTCACAAACAGATGGGCATCATTCTGGCAGAAATGTCTGCCTCTTTCAATGCCTTTTAAAGTACCGCTGGACTCAAATCTGAAGTCATGTGCAATCTCCCCGATTCTGATGGGCAGATCCTTATAAGAATGCATTCTGTGTGCATAAATCATCATATGGTGCGGGCAGTTCATGGGACGCAGTACAAAGGATTCGCCCTCCACCTCCATGGCGGGGAACATGTTTTACTTGTAATGATACCAGTGACCGGAAGTCTTATACAGATTCACGGTACAGACACAG
>JBJFCA010000190.1:0-2349 GCA_051888725.1 Lachnospiraceae bacterium | reverse complement strand
GCCCGACCTACACCCTTAGCAGGGGCGCCTCTTCGGCCTCTTGAGTATTTCTCCACAATCCGAATTGCCTCTGTCAAGTATGAATGCACACCTTTCGGTGACGCAAATGTTATTATACGTAGTTAAACTATCTTTGTCAAATATTTTTTTCTGCTTCGGCACTGCCTGTAAGTCTGCTGATTTCTGTTTCTATTCGCCGCTTAACTTCTGCCGCAATCTCCGGCGTTTTCATATCCTTATATTCCTCATAACAGATAGGCGGCAGATAAGAAATCTTAACCTTTACTCTTTTTACAGAGCTTTCATCAAAAGGTTTAAAGGAGTCTATCAGGGCACAGGGTACAATGGGACATTTTGCGCGAACCGCACTTTTAAAACTGCCGCCCTTAAAGTCAAGCAGCTCGTTACCTTTCCGGCTTCGGGTACCTTCAGCAAAAATCAGGAAGTTTTTTCCTCCTTTTACTTCTTCGGTTACCTGATTGATTACCTGAAGAGACTGACGGATGTCCTCACGATCCATGGCCAGGGATCCCAATGCGTCACCTACCTGTTTCAATAATATAATATTTCTTGCTTCTTTTTTTATGACAAATGCAAACGGTCTCGGACAGGTCTGCAAAAAAACCAGCACATCAAACAGCCCCTGATGGTTTGGGAAAAAGATAAAACCGTCCTCTTTTGGTATATTCTCAACCCCATAAGCTTCTATATCAACCCTTCCCGCATGGGTTGCCTTCTTTGTAGCCATTTTGATATATTCAAATGCTTCTTCATATGCGCCTTCTTTTTTTGCAAATCTGCCGATTTTCCAGACGGCATAAGGTGCAAAATAAAAAAGCCGGAGTACCATCAAAAGAATTCTCTTCATGTTTTTCCATCCTGTGTTTGTGATTTACACATTCTGTGCATAAGTTTTCACTGCTGTTTCATACAAATTATTTCCATCTGTGTCACACACAACGATAACAGGAAAATTCTCTACCTCGAGCTTCCTTATGGCTTCTGTGCCCAGATCTTCATACGCAACAATTTCAGATGATTTGATTGCCTTGGACAAAAGAGCTCCCGCTCCGCCTACCGCAGCAAAGTAAACAGCATGATTCCGTACGATGGCATCAAGCACCTCCACAGAACGCTTGCCTTTTCCAATCATGCCCTTAAGACCAAGATCCAGAAGGCGTGGCGCATATTTATCCATACGGCTTGCTGTAGTGGGACCCGCAGAGCCAATCGGTCTTCCTTCTCTTGCCGGAGACGGTCCCATATAATAAATAATGTTATCCTGCATTTCTATAGGAAGCTTTTCTCCGGCATCCAGTGCCTCCTGCATCCTCTTATGGGCAGCATCCCTTGCGGTGTATATAGTACCGGTAATGTACACATAGTCTCCCGATTTTAATGTTTTTGCAATTTCCTCCGTAAGCGGAGTATGTATATGTCTATCCATTTCTTCCTTCATTCTGCCTGATATGGCGTTTCCTATTCTGCCGGTAGTTACGTAGTTCCATCTAAATGACTCTGACAATATGCCTGTTCACATGACAGCATATGTTAACAGCTACCGGAAGCCCGGCAATGTGAGTCGGATATGTATTGATATTCACTGCCAGAGCGGTTGTAGTTCCTCCCAGACCTCCCGGTCCGATGCCCAGTGCATTGATTTTTTGAAGAAGTTCCTCTTCCATTTCCTTCACGTAAGGAATCCCGGAATGGCTTCCTACCGGACGCATCAGTGCCTGCTTTGCCATGATTGCACATTTTTCAAATGTACCACCAATGCCTACACCTACCACCATAGGCGGGCACGCATTGGGTCCGGCATCCCTGACAGCTGTCAGAATGGCATTTTTGACCCCCTCCATACCATCGGCAGGCTTGAGCATAAATACCCTGCTCATGTTTTCACTGCCAAATCCTTTGGGTGCCACCGTGATTTTGACCTTGTCCCCTTCCGTGATTACATAATGAATGACGGCAGGGGTATTATCTCTGGTATTCTCTCTGATTAGAGGATCACTCACCACGGATTTCCGAAGATACCCTTCTGTATAACCTCTTCGAACGCCTTCGTTGACCGCATCTTCTAATAGACCGCCCTCAAAATGTACATCCTGTCCGATTTCCAGAAAAACAACTGCCATACCGGTGTCCTGGCAGATGGGAATCCTGTCATTGCCCGCTATCTCAAGATTTTCTGCAAGCTGGGAAAGAATCTGGCATCCAAGAGGCGACTTTTCATTTTCCTGTGCGTTTTTCAGGGCTTCCTTCATATCATCTGATAAGAAGTGATTGACCTGTATGCACATCTCTTTAATTTGTTCTGTAATTTCCTGTACACGGATTGTTCTC
>JBJFCA010000189.1:0-11181 GCA_051888725.1 Lachnospiraceae bacterium | reverse complement strand
CGATGAGTACCTTGCAAGTGATGAAATGGCAAGAAAACGTACCGTATACAACAAAACAGATGAGGATGAGGATTGATGATAGATTTGCATGTACACTCCACCTGCTCCGACGGCACTTTTACCCCGTCCGAGCTTGTGGAATATGCCCTGACACATCAGATATCCGCTTTTGCCCTGACAGACCACGATACCACTGCGGGGCTTAATGAGGCGATTCTGCATGCCGGTGCGCTTTCCGGCAAAATTTCAGAAAAAAATCCCGGGGGTGCTTCTGTGGAAGTGATTCCCGGGATTGAACTTTCTTCGGAATATAACGGCCGCGATATCCATGTGGTAGGACTTTTTATTGATGAACACAGCAAGGCTTTCCAAAAACACATTACTTCTTTTGTAGATTCCAGAGAACGGCGTAATCATAAAATGTGCGAAAAGCTTCAGGAATTCGGTTTTCAGGTAGACTATCACGATTTACTGGAAAGATTTCCGGACGCCGTCATCACACGTGCCCATTATGCCAGGTATATGCTGGAAAAGGGTTATGTAAGCAGCCTGAAGGAGGCCTTTGAGCGGTATCTTGGCGATCATGCGCCCTGCTTTATCCCCAGAGAAAAGATTTCTCCCGAGCAGGCGGTTTCGCTGATTCTTTCCGCAGGCGGGATTCCGGTACTGGCACATCCCACGCTCTATCACATGGGAGAAGATGCGCTGGAGACTCTGATTAAGCGTCTGAAGGAAGCCGGTCTTCTTGCCATAGAGGGGATTTATTCCACATATACCCCTGCGGAAACGCGAAAAATCCAGGCTCTTGCCCGTAAATACGATCTCGCCATAAGCGGCGGTTCCGATTTTCACGGGGCTAATAAGCCCGGACTTTTCTTTGGTGTAGGATACGGAAAGTTATACATCCACGAGGATGTTCTTGTTGCCTTAAAAAAACTGCTGCCGCAATCGTAAGACTGTGGCAGTTTTTTCGTTTTATTTCCCGCTGTCGCCGTAGTTGGACAGCACTCTTGCGCTGGGATCGTTTACATTACAGCCTTCCCAGGACTTGTTGGGCATCCAGAAATCGGGTACCATCTTTGCCTGTCCGGGATAGTATTCTTCAAAAATCTCGCGATATAACAGACTTTCCTTGGTAAACGGCTGTGCGAAATCATATTTGGCGCGTTTGCTTTCATACTCTTCATCTGTATAGAGGCTTTCTGCATATTCCTTCAGATCATCCACCATACTGTGTCCTACCGCATCACTGAAAGCGGCTTTTTCTCTCCAGAGGATATCCTCAGGAAGTATGGCGTCCTTTTCAAATGCCTTACGGAGGAGATATTTGCCTTTGCCGTATGTATTCATTTTCTTTACGGGATCAATGGCCATGACAAATCTTGCAAAATCAAGATCCCCAAACGGCACTCTCGCTTCCAGACTGTTAGCTGCCAGACATCTGTCTGCACGGAGAACGTCATAGAAATACAATTCTCTTAATCTCTTTTCCGCTTCCTTCTGGAATTCCTGTGCATTGGGCGCAAAGTCCGTATATTTATAGCCAAACAGTTCATCGGAAATCTCACCTGTTAAGAGCACCTTGATATCGGTCGTCTCATGAATGGCCTTACATACCAGATACATACCCATGCTGGCACGAATCGTGGTAATATCATAAGTAGCCAGTGCATGGATTACGGTTTTTAAGGAAGCCAGCACTTCTTCCTTTGTCATAATGACTTCCGTGTGATCCGCACCGATAAAATCCGCTACTTCCTTGGCATATTTTAAGTCAATGGCATCCACATCCATGCCGATGGCAAAGGTACGGATAGGCTTTTTTAAGATATTGGCAGCAATGGCGCAGACCAGGCTGGAGTCAAGGCCGCCGGAAAGCAAAAATCCCATGGGTGCGTCGGCATCCAGTCTTTTTCTCACACCTTCCGTTAATTTATCATGAATGCCTTTGGTAATGGTATCCAGATCAGCATGGATGTAACCGCGTACTTTATCAATCTCCTCATACTTTACAAATTCGCCGTCGCAGTAATAGCATCCGGGCGGGAACGGCATAACCTCTTCCACCAGATCCATCAGGGCTATTGCTTCACTTGCAAAAGCAATATGACCGCTCTTAGAATATCCGTAGAATAAAGGTCTGATACCAATGGGATCCCTTGCTGCAATGATCCTGTCCGTCTTCGCATCATACAAAACGCAGGCGAACTCTGCGTCTAAATGGGCAAACATTTCCAGCCCGTACATTTCATACATGGGCAGAAGGATCTCACAGTCCGATCCGCTTAAAAATTTGTATCCTTCCTGTTCCAGTTCCTTTTTTAATCTGCGGAATCCGTAAATTTCTCCGTTACAAATGGAAATACTGCCGTCCTTCATAAACGGCTGCATGCCTTCCTCACTAAGCCCCATAATGGAAAGTCGTGCAAATCCCATATATCCGAAGGAAGTTTCCACCATCTGACTGGCATCCGGTCCCCTCATTTTCGTACGGTTCAAATGTGCCTCCATTTCTTCTCTGGTATAGTCTTTGCCTGTGTAACACATAATTGAGCACATACTTTTTCCTCCTTTTTTGTAAAAATAAAATATAAAAAGACGTCAATAAACCTGCTTTCTGCAAGTCTACTGACGTCTTCGTCAAACTTTATTATCCTTCCACGATCAGATATCGGCCATCGCCTATATCAAATACTTCGGAAGCTTCCAGTATGGATTCCTCATCTGCGCCATCCATATCAATCCCTGCCTCGTCAAAGTACGCAAGGACTTCTGCCGGTGAATCCACCACCACAGCCATGCAATCCTCTAAGAATGCTTCGGCCTCTTCACTGTTGGTAGCAACTTCTTCCGGAAACAGCTGCAGCTGATTCTCCAAGAAACAGGCTAAAACTGCATCATCGTACTCATGCATAACCTATCCTCCTGACATATAAGTAAACTATCATTTAACCATAATATTCGCTCCGGGCCAATTAGTCAAGTACTTTTTTTAACTCCTGATAGACCCTGCCGACCGGCAGTCCGACCACATTGTTGTAATCGCCTTTAATTCCCTTTATAAAAGCAGCCGCAGCGCCCTGAATTCCGTAGCTTCCCGCCTTGTCTAACGGATCTTTCGTCGCTACATAGTCTGCAATTTCCTGCTCACTTATGGGATAAAAAGTAACGGCGGTCTTTTCATGGAATATCCTTTTCTTCTTTTGTCCGTTCTGTTCATAGACAAAGCAGACACCGGTATAAACTTCATGGGTTCTGCCGGAGAGTCTTTGTAACATGCCTGCTGCCTCTTCTTCCGAGCCCGGTTTGCCTAAGATTTCACCATCCAGCGCCACAACGGTATCTGCCCCGATGACCAGAATGTTTTCCGCAAAACTGTCTGCCACTTCCGGTTCACGGTTTCCGCCACTGATTGTTTTCCTGCTATCCTGTATCATTTCCGCAAAGCAGGCTTCCGCCTTCTGCTCTGCCAGAGACTCCACGATATCCGCAGGATTGCTGCCCTCCATTTTTTCTTCCACGCGGCTCACCCGTACCGCAAACGGCATGTGAATCTGGGAAAGCAATTCCTTCCGTCTGGGGGAGGCACTTGCCAGCACAATGTTTTTCATACGTTTATTCATGATGTGTCTCCGGAATGAAAACCCTTGTCTCTTCCTCTTCTCTGTCTTTGGCTGCAAGCTCTACGGCTTCCCTGCAGAAAGTCTCCTGGGAGTTTACGGTTTCCTTTCCTCTCCTGTCTACCTTTTCATAGGTTCCTTCCGGGGTGAGTACATGCGCCTTCACGGTATCCTTCAGCTCACAGTCGAGAATATGCATCAGGGTATTTTTCAGTTCTTCTTTTTCCACCGGGAACAGAATCTCAACGCGCCTTTCCAGATTTCTTGGCATCCAGTCTGCACTGGAGCAGTACAGCTCTGCATTGCCCCCGTTTTCAAAATAGAAAATACGGCTGTGCTCCAGGAAATTGCCCACTATGGAGCGTACGGAAATCGTTTCGCTGATCCCCGGTATCCCTACACGCAGGCAGCAGATGCCTCTTACGATCAGTTCGATCTTAACGCCTGCCGCACTTGCCTCATACAGCGCCGCAATGATATCCGGATCACATAAGGAATTCATTTTTGCAACGATTCTGGCTTCTTTACCGGCCTTGGCATTGTCTCTTTCCCTGCCGATTAAATACAGGAACTTTTTCTTCAGCCAGATGGGTGCCAGCGCCAGCTTGTTCCAGGAGAGGGGCTCGGAATAACCGGAAAGCATATTGAAAACTGCCGTAGCATCTTCGCCGATTGCTTCACTGCAGGTAAGCAGTCCCACATCCGTATAAAGCTTTGCCGTGGCGTCGTTATAGTTACCGGTTCCCAGATGAACATAACGGCGGATGCCGTCCTCTTCCTTTCGCACAACCAGCGTAATCTTGCTGTGGGTCTTTAACCCTACCAGACCATAGATAACATGACAGCCGGCTTTCTCTAACATTCTTGCCCAGACGATATTGTTTTCCTCGTCAAAACGTGCCTTTAATTCCACCAGTACGGATACCTGCTTGCCGTTTTCCGCAGCAGCTGCCAGGGCTGCGATAATCGGAGAGTTGCCGCTGACTCTGTAAAGTGTCTGTTTGATAGCCAGTACGTCCTTGTCCTTTGCTGCCTGTCTGATAAAATCCACCACCGGTGTAAAGCTCTGGTACGGATGGTGAAGCAGGATGTCACCTTTCCTGATTGCCGCAAAAATATCCTCGCCTGCAGGCAGTGCAGGATGCTGCTGCGGTATGTACTTTGCAGCCTTCAAATGGTCAAAGCCGTCCAGCCCGTACATCTTCATTAAAAATGTCAGATCAAGAGGTCCGTCAATGGCATAAATATCCTCTTCCTCGATGTGCAGCTCTCTCTTCAGAATCCTAAGCAGTCTCTTATCCATGCCATCTTCTGTTTCCAGACGGATAGCTTCTCCCCACTGTCTCTTCTTCAGCTGTTTTTCAATCTCTTTTAAAAGGTCAGCTGCTTCATCCTCGTCAATGGTGAGATCCGCATTTCTCATGATACGGAACGGATGCACACAGACGATATCGTAATTTAAGAAAAGCTTATGAATGTTTCTTTCTATCATCTCTTCCAGGAGGATGACCTTCCTCTCGCCCTCCGGAGCCGGGAGCTCCACGATACGCGGCAGCACGCTGGGCACCTGGACAGTTGCAAATTCCAGTTCCCCCTCCCCGTTTTTCTTCGTCACAAGAGCCCCCAGATTCAGGGACTTATTGCGGATTAAGGGAAACGGTCTTGAAGAATCCACTGCCATGGGTGTCAGCACCGGGTATACGCTGGTTTCAAAATAGGAATCCACAAAAGCTGCTTCTTTTTCATTCAGCTGCTCATGCTTTTTAATCACATGGAGTCCGTTCTGTTCCAGCTGCGGAAGCAGGGAACGGTTATAGGTGGAGTACTGCAGATTCACCAGTTCATGAATCTTTGGGTTCAGGGCAGCAAGCTGCTCCTTTGCCGAAAGACCCGCAATGTCCTTTTTCGTGTATCCGGCATGCACCATATCTTTTAGGGATGCCACACGAATCATAAAAAATTCATCTAAGTTGGACGCTGTAATGCTAAGAAACTTCAGCCTTTCAAATAAAGGAATATTCTTATCCCTTGCCTCCGAAAGCACTCTGTGGTCGAAGAGCAGCCAGCTTAGTTCTCTATTGGTATAGTATTCAGGATTTTTAAATTCTTTCTTCTTCTCTCCCATACCTGTATTTCCTTTCTCAATCATTCCGTATTCGCAATCACTTTTCTCTACAGGCTTCGTTTCTGTCTGATGACGGGCTGTACATTAAAGACTTCCTCAAAGAAACGTGCCCTGTCTGCAAAAAGTCCCTTTTCCAGACTGATATCCTCTCTGGTATCTACCGTCAGTACAAGTTCCCTGTCCTTAAGCGTGACCTTTACATTTTTAAACTTCTGCTTATGGCTTCTGTCAAGTCCGTTGGCAATTCGTAAAATTGCCGTCAGCTTTGCCACAGTCAGGTAGGACGCCATATCCAGGGAGAAATTCTTGGAAAGCTCATCATAATACAGGAAATCATCATGGTTAAAGCGTACAATATAGGCAACCATTTCCCTCTCCCTATGGGACAGACCGATGATTTCCGTTGCCATGATAATCTGATAGGAGCATTCTCCCATATTGACCATGCTGATGTATTTCCCACAGTCGTGTAACAGGGCCGCAAGCTGCAGATACAACCGTTCTCTCTTACCCAGTCCGTGCAGTTTTTTCGTGCTGTCAAAAATATTCATTGCCAGACTTTCCAGCGTCTCCGCACGTTTTCTGCTGCCCATATAACGCTTGCTGATCTGCATGGCACAGTCCAGAATATCTTTTTCAAAGTCGTGCCCGTTTACTACAAGCTTCCGGTTCTGGCCGTACTCATAGGCAATTCCGTCACACAGTGTCGCACCCGGTACCCAGACGAGTTCCGCTCCCGTCATATTTAACATACGGTTGACAAAAATGGCACTGATAAACACTAATTTTGCGTTTTCTTCCGAAATGCCCAGGGCTGACGCAATTTCACCGGTACTCTTCTGACGCATGGACTGCACAAATTCGCCACACTGCTCAGCCGTAACGTAACCGCCTGTCTCCTGATTCTGTGCCGGTTTTTTCAGCCAGGGAGAAAGGTAATCATCCACCAGGATAATATTGGCAATGCTTTTATCCTTCAGATACAGCTTATAAAATACGGAAAGCTGTGCATCATCCAGCTCCTCTATCAGTTCCTCCATCCTCGACGGACTGGTATTGATATGACCCAGCCTCTCTCTCAGACGCAGGACACCAAGACGTAAATTCTGTGTGGTATTTAAGGTTCCCTTGTCAAACAGGGAAATCTGGATACTGCCGCCTCCGATATCGAGAATCAGTGTCCCCTTATCCAAAAGCCTGTTAAAGGCTTCTCCTTTGGCTGCCACGGATTTATAGTTTAAAAACCGCTGTTCGGAGTTGCTTAAAACCTCTATTCTGATTCCGGTTCTCTGCATGATCTGTTCAATCACGATATCCCGGTTTTCCATCTCCCTGATGGCACTGGTGCCGTATGCCTTGTAATCGTCCACCTTGTAACCGGTAAAGATATCCCGGTATTCTTTTAAGACCCTGCAGAGTTCATCCACCTTTTCATAGCTCAGTTTTCCTGTGGAATACGTCTCGCTGCCCAGGTCGATTTTATGCCTTATATGGTCGATTTCGCGCATACCGTTTTTCTCGGTAAACTCAAAAATCTTCATGGACAGTTCATAGGACCCCACGTCAATGGCCGCAAATAATTTCATACTCTTAACCACACTCCTTCCCAAGCAGGTAGTCGATAAACTGCTGTGCCGTACGTCCGGATAAGCCTCCATGGCTAAGTTCCCACTTATTAGCCTCCGCAAGAAGCAGATTTTCCTCCATCACGATACCATAGCGCTCTGCCAGCGTGGTAACAATCTGCTCAAACTGCTTCTTGTCCGGTGCGCCGAAATAAATGGTTACGCCGAAGCGGGAAGATAATGAAAGCTTTTCCGCCACCGTATCTCCTCTGTGCAGATCATCCTCCCGTTCCTCTTTATCGGTAAATTTTTCCCTGACAAGATGCCTTCTGTTGCTCGTGGCATATATCAGCACATTGTCCGGTTTCTTTTCCAGACCGCCCTCAATCACGGCTTTCAGATATTTATATTCAATTTCAAATTCTTCAAAGCTTAAATCATCCATATAGATGATAAATTTATAGTTGCGGTTTTTAATCTGGGCAATCACATCATTTAAGTCCTGAAACTGGTGTTTATATACTTCAATGATACGAAGTCCCCTGTCATAATATTCATTCACGATGCCTTTGATACTGGTGGATTTGCCGGTACCGGCATCTCCGTACAAAAGACAGTTATTGGCCTTCTTTCCATTCACAAAAGCTTCCGTATTCTCCACCAGTTTTGCCTTGGCCAGATCATAGCCCACAAGATCGGAAAGCTTTACATGGGCAATATTCAGGATAGGAACAATCTCCACCCCGTCTTCGTTATGTACCACACGGAAGGATTTGTGCAGGCCGAATTTGCCTACGCCGTACTCCCTGTAAAACTCTGTCAGCGTGTCCTTCATCTCTTCTGCCGTGTGATTCCTGCAGAATTTCTCCGCAAGCTCACAGATTCTTTTGCAGATTCTGGTATTGTAGACCTTGCTCTCCTGACTGCATGCCTGATAATCGGTCAGCATGGCATATTCAGGTACGTGAAGGGCATCCATCACCGGTGTAAAATCAAAGTCATACAGTTCCTTAAAGATTACGATGTCATGCAGCACCGCCTGATTGATGGTGCCTTCTATCTTTCCCCTGATCTCACAGGCTTTGCTGTAGCTGTTCTCATTGTTCACAAGTAGATTGGTCAGATAACAGTGCCAGAGATTGCCGTGGAAACCGTAATTGCCTGCCAGGTCTAAAAGCTTATGAATGGCCTCGTAAAATAAAGCTGCCAAATCCTCCCTGTTATAGAACTCATCATCATAATGGGACATCAGAAATGCCATGTCATGCAGCAGCTTTCCATCCTCAAAATCCCTGTATACCATTAATTCCTGCTCACGCATCTTAACCTATGCTCCTCTTAATAATTTCCCAGAATCTTCATGCTTCTGGTCTCTTCTCTTAAGCCGCGCAGTGCATTCATAACCGCACTGTCCGTCAGATTGCCCTCAAAATCCACATAAAAACGGTACTCCCAGTTCCTATCTTCAATGGGACGGCTTTCAATCTTGGTCATATTCAGATTATTAAAGATAATATGGGAAAGCGCATGATACAGGGAACCGCTTTTATGGGGCAGTTCAAAACAGATGCTCACCTTTCCCGCATCTTTTCTGTAAATCTTCCGGTTGGAAAGAATCACAAACCTTGTGGAATTGCTCTCAGACTGATTGATCCCTTTTTCCAGAATGGAAAGTCCGTAAGCTTCTGCCGCATGCTCTCCCGCAATGGCAGCTTCCGTTTTCTCTTTGTCTTTGGCAACCTTTTCGGCGGCAAAGGCATTGTTTTTCATGCTGATCTGCTGCCAGTCATACTGCTGTAAATACCTTGCGCACTGCATCAGGGACTGGGGATGGGAATAAACCGTCTTAATGTCCTCCTTCTTCGTCCCGGGACATGCCATCAGACAGTGCTCGATCTTAATAATCTGCTCTCCGACAATATAATTTTCATATTCTACCAGCAGGTCGTATATTTCATTGACGATGCCCGCCGTGGAATTTTCAATGGGAAGTACGGCATAGTCCGCTCTGCCCTCTTCCAGCGCATTCATGGTATCCCTAAAGCTCTCCACATGAAAGCTGTCCGCTGTCTTTCCGAAAAAGGCAAGACAGGCTGCCTGGGAATAGGAACCCTCACTGCCCTGAAACACAATGCGTGTATGATCCGTGGGAAGCTCTTCCACCATGTCAAAAGGAAGTCTGACTTTTCCGTTTCCTTCTGCAAGCATCTTGTACTGGAGCTTTCTGCTCATGGACATGATCTGTTCAAACAGTTCCTCCACGCCCTGCTTATTCTCCGGATTTTTTACCATTTCCTTTACTTTTACAATTTTTTCAGCTTCTCTTGCCGTATCCAGCACCTGTTTTCCGGTTTCTATTTTATATTCTGCCACACCGGCACAGACCTGCATTCTCTGTTCATACAATTGCACAATCTGCTCATCAATTTCGTCCAGTTTTTTTCTTAAGTCAGATAACTCCAAAGCCGCACCTCTTTTTCCGCAATTTCACAAAATTTACCTTGATTTTACCATTTATCTTATACCAAAACATGCTTGATAGCAAGTAAAATTACGTCTATAATATAGGTAAAATCTAACAGAAAAGGGAATTCCTAAATGAACGCAAAAACGAAAAAAATCCTGATTGGAACGATTCTTGTCATTCTGCTTGCCGGAGTCATCCTTCTGTACCTGTTATCCAGACGTGTCACTCCCATTCCGGAAGGCACGGTTGGCAACACTGCCGGCAATCTCTATAACGACGGTGTTTTTTGTGAATACAAGGGAAAAGTATACTTTGCCAATCCCTACGACGAAATGTCCATGTACGTCATGAACGCCGACGGCACCAATGTAAAGCGGCTGATTGCAGCAAGCGTGTCCCATATCAATGCAGGGGGCAAATATCTGTTTTATTCCCAGGATACCGCATCCGGCAACCCCGGTATCGGCTATCTGCGCTCTACACATTCCCTGTGCCGGTCCGATTTAAACGGCAAGCACATTACCAGCCTGTCAAAGGATTTGATCTACAACCTGCAGCTTGTTGACAACTACCTGTATTACCAGACCGACGAAGGAAACAAGCTTTCCTTTAACAAAATCAAAATTGACCGTACCGGGAAGGAATGTCTGGGAAATATCCAGGCTGATTTTTCCTGTGCACTGCCTGACGGTACCGTCTATTATGTAGGAACCGAAACCAACCATTATCTGTACCGTTATGACACGCATACCGGCACCACGGATACCGTCTGGGAAGGAAACCTGTGGTATCCTGTTTACGACAACGGCTACATTTACTACCTTGACGTAGCCAATCATTACCGGCTCTGCCGCTACTCTCTTTCCGCCGATCAGATTGAGGTTCTTACCAATGACCGGGTGGACTGTTACAACCTGACGGAAGGCTATATCTATTACCAGAAAAATTCCACCAATGAGCCTGCTCTCATCCGTATTGGAAAAGACGGACAGAACCCGGTTTCCCTGATGAATGGCAATTTCAAAAACATCAGCGTTGCATCCGGTTATGTTTATTTTGTACCTTTTGAATCCGGCTATCCGCTCTACCGTGTCTCTGACGGCTATGACTATCCGGAAATATTTGAAGCTGCCGCTACTGCTGCCGCAAAAGCCAGGAAATAAAGCATCAGGCTGAAGGTTTCACTTTCCTTACCGCGGGAAACCGTATAAACCAAAATAAACAATCATAGAAATAACATCAATCAATATCATTACTCCTAAAACAATTGCTGCAAGTTTTAAGCCTCGTTTCGCTTTTTCTCCGGCGGATACCGGTGCTTTATCTTTGACTAACTCATCCAGGGAAATCTCAAACAAATCACTAATCGCAATCAGTTTTTCCATATCAGGGGTGGAGTCCCCC
>JBJFCA010000188.1:0-2362 GCA_051888725.1 Lachnospiraceae bacterium | reverse complement strand
GGCAGCATGGCACTGTGCAAATACCCTTACCTTGCCAAAATGCACCACATATCTGACCCCTTCATAGTAAAATGACACTTTGTCATTGGAACGAAGATAATTCTTAAATTCCTTCTTTTCCTTGCCATAAAGGGTGAGGGGAACTCCCACCGCAAGATTTACCTTTACAGCTTTCGCTTCCGTACGTTCTCTTAACTCCATTGCAATTGAAGCCAGTGTCAGAAGATAATAATTTTCATTCTCTGTCTTGGTCTCCTGCTTACCCATTCTGCCCTGACCGATAACATATTTTCTGCCTCGAAACTCAAGCAGGTTATCCTTTGTGGCAGGCATGGTCTGCAACTCCGTAATTCCATTCTCAAAAATGATGCTTGGAGTCTTAATGGAACTCCAGCCATGGTCAATGGCAATCAGAAATTCAGGAATTAATTCCATAAAGTTTCTGCCTTCCATAGTGTTCAAGTTACTTTCATTTCTCATAATCTCTGTCATAAATACCTCTTTCTCCGGCAATCCGGGTGCCGGTCCCTTGCATAATCTTTTTCCTACTGTAAAAGGTGGCAGCCAAGCCACCACCTTCCATAAAAACAATTCACTAATGATACTGATACACAATATCCATAAGTACGGTTTCTTCTGCCACCATCTTTGCCTGCTCACGCAGTTTCCACATTTCTATGGTGGAACCGTGATTTACAAGCGGATGCTTTCTCATATGCTGACTAATCATTACATCCAACATTCATAAGCTTCCTCATTGACCTTATGCGCTGTCCGATTAACACATCCAAGTCTTGTAAGTGTACGAAATCTTCCTTTATGATTTTCCTTCATATAGGATAACCACAGTAGTCCGTACTTTCCCACTGCCGATAATTCCATATCAGCAGGGAAAGTCAGTAACGGATACAAAATACCATCCTTTTCTACATAGGGAATATCCATCTTTCCCATAAAAAGTCGCCTCCTCTCTCAAAATATTTGCCTAACGATAGCAACGGAACTCATAGAACTCTACGCTGTTGCCCTGATAAACTCCAGCACACTCAATGTAAAAATACGGTTCTACTTCCAATACCATCATTCCGGCTATGTAATCTGCAATCTCTTCCTCGCTGCAAAGCCTTTCTCCACTAATAGTAGAAGCAAGGTTTAAATTCGTTTCCACAAATACAGAATAATAACCGCAACCATCATAAGGATAATACTCCTCGTATTCTTCCTGTGTAATCTTTCCCTCTGCAAGCAATCTGTCCAGATTTTCGGGAAGTGTTATCATTCCTGCGGCTTTGCACTTCTCCACCGCAAGCCTCGCCACACGGTCTGCATCATATCCCACATATTCTGCCTGCGGTATGTTGAAGGTAATCTCAAACACCGGACTTCCGTCAGCAGGATTTCCTCTGTCATCTGTAGCAGGTGGCGTTTCATCTTCCGTTGCAGGAACTTCCGTGGATGTAGCCGGTGGTGTCTGCTCCGGTGTGGTTGGTTGTTGTTCCTCAGGTGATGTGGCAGGCTCAGTAGTAACTGTTTCCGGCTCGCTTGGTACCTCTGTTGTTAGTGGCTCCGCATCAGCTTCCGTTGTAGTCATATCTGCTGTCGGTTCTTCCGTATTTGAAGCTTCCACATTAGAACTATCTCCACTCTGCTCCTCAATCTCAGATGTTTCCGTCTGCTCAGTCCCCACAGATGTATCAGAATCATCTACTGCTACAACATCATCTGAAACAACCACGCTCTCTGTATTATCTTCTGGAATACCACCAGAACATCCCAAAACCATCAAAACACTCCATAGCATAAACAATAACCATACTTTCTTTAACATAGAGATCGCTCCCTTCTACTGTGGTACTGCTGCTTTTGCAAAAATCAGAAAGACCCTTGCCACCAGCACAAATAACAACAAAAACAACTTTGCTCCATAAAGAACTGCCTTTAATACAAAAAGCACACTCTTCAAAAAAAACTTCACTATTGCAATCAAAATGTTTCCTAATCCCATACAGGACCTCCTTTTCGGGCATTTCCCTTACAAGTGACCAAACTTAAGGAAATGCCATCACTACTTATTCCAATGCAGCCACGCATCGGAAGGGTAAAAAAATACACCATCCTAAACTAACTTCTTATCGAAGTCTAAGCTTAAGATGGTGTAGTCCACACCCACTCTAGGTTTCATATTCAGTTTTTTTGGTGCCTTTCTCCACCAATTTTACCGTAACTGATTAAAAAGATAAATTTGGACTAACCTCTGAAACGCCCTATTTATAAGGCTTTCTTAAGCTTGTCACTATTATATCTCAATCCCCCACCTCCCATTTTGAAATGGTTTGTCTGGAAACATTTAAACGATTGGCAA
>JBJFCA010000187.1:0-2363 GCA_051888725.1 Lachnospiraceae bacterium | reverse complement strand
ATTATATCACTTTCCCTCTTCTTTTTCATCAAAATACTAAAAGGTGCGGAATATCTTGCTCCGCACCTCTGCTTTCAACTGCTCTGTAATCCTCTCTTTTAGTTTATCTCCGTCCTATGATATACATGATACATAATCGGAAGAAGGACTACACATAAGATAGGATATATCGTCATAAGAATTGGCACGGAAGGCACCACTTTTCCTCCAATTTCATAAAGCACAAAGGTATTGGTCGCCATATTCATCTGCAAAAGCTGATCTGGTAAAAGACCCAGTACATCTGTCAGATTCGGGAATCCCCCGAAAAAGGACTGGATAAAAATCATAATAAAAGGTATGGTTACAGCTATTACCCCCGCATGGGTCTTGGCAGATACCAGCATGGATAAAAGCAAAATAAACAAAACTCCCACATAGCCCCCATCAATCACCAACAGATATTCCTGAAGATATGTTATGTGATACAGACTTTTCCATCCGCTTAAACTTGTCTGAATGACACAGTTGGCTCCGCTGGTGCCATAGATACTAAATACAATTAGAGAGTACAGAAAAATCATTGTCCAGTAAACGAACGTAACCACAATAAGTCCTGCTGCTATTTTACTAAGAGTTCCCTTATTTCTTCCATATTTTGTGGAAAAGAAAATGGAATCTGCCTTCCACTGAAATTCACTGGAAAAAATACCGGACACAAAAAAGCTCAAAACCAACATCGTCATCATGATGATTGTAATCACATACTCTAAAGCTGCCCGCCAGCCGTCCGTAGGCTCATAATAAAAAGGTGTCTCCAGCGTTTCATAGCTGCCTATAATATATGTTTTTTCCACTTCACTATACTGATCCTTGGCTTCATCAGAAGAAAGCCATGTTTTTACATTTTGAATACGCTTTTCATAAAGATTTCCAACCTCGTCTTCCGTCACACTGTCTACTCTTAAGTAATTGTAGGAACGAAATTCTCCGAATGCACAGTTAATCATGGTCTTGATATCCTCAAAACCCTGTGACAGGGAATATCCGACATCACTGCTTACCGGGTCACTCGGGTCATAAGGATATACTGCATTAATCTCATTATTTTCCCGAATAACTTCTTTCAGATAATCCTCTGTTATCACTCCGGTCCATTTTTCTTTCTCTTTTCGAAGATTATTTATAGCCGTAATTCCAGTATGTTCGTTACCTTCTTCATCCACATAAGTTGTATATACGACTGCAAAATAACAGGAAACCGCCAGTGTTATCAGCAGCACCAAAATTCCTACCTTACTTCCTGTTCTTGATAATATTTTCTTTATTTCAAATAGAATCATTCCATCTCACCACCCTTTTCGCCAAAATAATATAAGAATACATCCTCCAAATTAGGCTGCACCACTTCTGCATAAGCAGAAGGCTGCTGTGCTGAGATAATACGCAGTTCTACACCGTCTCTGTCCGTTTTCATATTGGAAACCTTGTACTGTTTCATGAACTTTGCCGCTTCTGCCTGTGATGTAACAAGCGACCAGACCTTTTCAGGCATAGAATCTAGAACATCATTCAGACTTCCCTGCTGCATGAGCCTTCCATTCTTCATGAGCCAAATTTCATTTGCTATATATTCAACATCTGAAACAATATGCGTGGACAATATGACGATTCGTTCCTCTGAAAGCTCACTGATCAGATTACGAAAACGTACCCTTTCCGTTGGATCAAGTCCAGCTGTAGGTTCATCCAATATCAATATTTTCGGATTATTTAATATTGCCTGTGCAATTCCAACTCTACGTTTCATACCACCGGACAGTTTTTTCATTTTCTTGTTTGCTGCTTTTGTAAGCCCCACCTGCGTAAGCAGTTCCTTCACTCTTTTCTTTGCAACAACAGGGCGAATGCCTTTTAAACTTGCTATATATAAAAGATAATCCTTCACCGTGAATTCCGGATAAAAACCAAATTCCTGTGGTAAATACCCTAAAAGATTTCGGTACTCTCCTTCCATTTTCTGAATATCTTTTCCATCACACAAAATTTTCCCACTTGTGGGTGTAAGCAGAGTACATATCATTCTCATTAACGTAGTCTTTCCGGCACCATTCACGCCCAAAAGTCCATACACTCCATTTGTAATCCTAATATTCATATCATCTACCGCTTTAAAATCTCCAAAGCGTTTTGTTAAATTAACCATTTGTAATTCCACTAAAATCCACCTCCCAGCATTTATTACAATCATGTATTGTTTTATAAACAGCTCCTGCTAAAAATACCACGAAAAAACCGAACAATGCACACCAAATCGGAAAAGTAATTGCCTTATATACTGTTTCATTTAAAATAATGAAGCACCATACTGCATTCCACAGTAA
>JBJFCA010000186.1:0-2374 GCA_051888725.1 Lachnospiraceae bacterium | reverse complement strand
GGATGCCTGGATTGCCATTCTGTACGCTGGTGTCTTTTCCTGCGGTGTAGCGTACACCTTACAGATTGTGGGACAGAACGGCTTAAATCCTACCCTGGCTTCCATGCTGATGAGCCTGGAGTCGGTGTTTTCCGTACTGGCAGGCTGGCTGATTCTGCATGAAAAACTGGAAAGCAGACAGCTGATCGGGTGTGCCCTTATTTTTGCGGCCATTATACTTGCACAGTTACCGGCGGGCACCAAAAAGGAATAGGCATAAATCTGTATGAAGAGTAGATATTTTTCTTAAGTTTGTGGTATAGTATCTGTTACGAGGACGTTTTGGCTGTGCGGTCAAAGAGAAAGGTGTGGTGAAAATTATGTGTACAGCAGCAACTTATCAGTCCAAAGATTTTTATTTCGGACGAACACTTGATTATGAATTTTCTTACGGGGATGAAGTGACCGTGACTCCGAGGAATTACCCGTTTGTGTTCAGACATATGGGGCGGTTGGAAAACCATTATGCAATCATCGGAATGGCACATGTTGCAGAAGACTATCCCCTTTATTACGACGCCATCAACGAAAAAGGACTCTGCATGGCAGGGCTTAATTTTGTAGGAAATGCAGTTTACCAGAATGTGGAAGAGGGCAGGGAAAATGTGGCACAGTTTGAACTGATTCCCTGGATCTTAAATCAGTGTGCTTCTGTGGAGGAAGCAAGAAGTGCTTTTGACAGAATGCATCTTGTAGGCACACAGTTTAATGAAAAGCTTCCGGCTGCCCAGCTTCACTGGATCGTGGCAGATAAAAATGCCTGTATCATTGTGGAATGCATGAAAGACGGGTTGCATGTCTATGACAATCCGGCGGGCGTTCTGACCAACAATCCGCCGTTCCCCACACAGATGTTTCTTCTGAATCAGTATATGGGTCTTTCAGAAAAGCAGCCCGTTAACAACTTTTCCGAGAGGATACCGCTTACGACCTACAGCAGGGGAATGGGAGCACTGGGGCTTCCCGGTGATCTGTCATCCACTTCCCGTTTTGCCAAAGTGGCGTTTACCAGGGCACATTCTCTCTCCGATGAAACGGAAGAAGGCAGCGTAAGCCAGTTTTTCCATATTTTAGGTTCCGTCGATCAGCAGAGAGGCTGTTGTGAAGTGGCAGAGGGTAAGTATGAAATCACAATCTATACTTCCTGCTGCAATGCGGATAAGGGAATCTATTATTATACGTCCTATGATCATCATCAGATTACCGGCGTAGACATGCACCGGGAGAATCTGGATGGCAGCGCGCTTGTCAGGTATCCGCTGCATCTGACGGAAAGTATTTTCTGGGAAAACTGAATGACAGGATTTCGGTGAATGCACGCAGACTTGCGGAATCAGAAAGGGATGGTTGAAAAATGAAATATATTACGAAAGATATTATTTATGCAGGTGTCAATGACCATGAGATTGATTTGTTTGAGGGACAGTATGCGGTGCCCAATGGAATGGCTTACAATTCCTATGTCATAAAAGACGAAAAAATTGCGGTAATGGATACGGTGGATGCCCGTTTCGGTGAGCAGTGGCTGGATAACATCAAAGAAGCACTGGGAGAAGCCAGTCCGGATTATCTTGTTGTACAGCACATGGAGCCGGATCATTCCGCCAATATCGGCAGATTCTTAGAAGCATACCCGGATGCCAAGATTGTGGGAAATGCCAAAACATTTGCCATGATCGGCAACTTTTTCCGTAATCTGTCTCTCGAAGGCAGGACCGTGGAAGTAAAGAATAAGGAATCGCTTGCACTTGGCAGACATACCCTTACCTTTGTATTTGCACCCATGGTGCACTGGCCGGAGGTAATGGTAACGTATGACAGTACAGATAAAGTGCTGTTTTCGGCAGACGGTTTTGGTAAATTCGGTGCGCTCGATATTGAGGAAGACTGGGACTGTGAAGCCAGAAGATACTATTTCGGTATTGTGGGTAAATTTGGCATGCAGGTGCAGAATCTCTTAAAAGAGGCGGCAGCGCTTGACATACAGGCTATTTGTCCTCTTCACGGTCCGGTGCTTACGGAAAATCTTTCCCATTATATAGGACAGTATCAGACCTGGTCTTCTTATCAGCCGGAATCGGAGGGCGTGATGATTGCATATACCTCCGTATACGGAAATACGAAGAAAGCGGCAATGATTCTGGCGGACCTTCTTCAGAAAAAAGGCTGTCCTAAGGTTGTAGTCTGTGATCTTGCAAGAGAAGATATGGCAGAGGCTGTTGAAGATGCGTTCCGTTATGGCAAGCTTGTACTTGCCACCACTACATACAATGGAGATATCTTCCCGTTTATGAGAACCTTCATTGAGACACTGACGGAGCATAATTATCAGAAC
>JBJFCA010000185.1:0-11441 GCA_051888725.1 Lachnospiraceae bacterium | reverse complement strand
GAATGTATGGAAATATGCATTACGGCTTTTTTTATTTGCAATGATATCGGAGATTCCGTTTGATCTTGCCTTTTTGGGAAAGGTTATTTACCCGGGATATCAAAATGTATTTTTTACACTGTTAATCGGTCTGCTGGTCATGATTGCTTTTCATCTGACAGATGAAAAATGGAACAAAAAAGTGCTGAAAGTAACGGCCAAAATATTGTCTTTTACGGCAGGCTTTTTTCTCGCGGAATTTTTACACACAGATTACGGCGGTATCGGTATTATCTGTATCATGGTGCTTTATCTTTTCCGGTTTAACAGGACGCGGCAGATCCTGTTTGGGGCTTTGAGTTTCCTGTGGGAAATTACCGCACCCCTTGCGTTTCTTCCTATTTCGCATTATAACGGGAAACGGGGAATTCGAAATAAATACTTCTTTTATATTTTTTATCCGGTGCATCTTTTAATCCTTTTTTTCATCGCATGGCTTTTAGGACTGGTGCAGTGATACTTTTTATACTTGATTTTTGTATATTCGTTTAGTATAGTAAAAAAGGATATGAAATTGCAGGAAAGGAAAAGGCAGAATATATGGCAGAAACAGTAAATGTGGCAGTAGATGCCATGGGTGGAGACAATGCACCGGTTGAGATTGTGAAAGGTGCCATCGAAGCCTTGAATGAAGAAAAGAAAATCAAGCTTTTCCTTCTGGGGCGCAGGGAGGCAATAGAGCCGGAACTTGCAAAATATACATATGACAAGGACCGTGTGGAAGTGGTACATACGGAAGAGGTCATCGAGACGGCAGAACCTCCTGTTATGGCGATTCGTAAAAAGAAGGACTCCTCTATTGTAAAGGGGATGTATCTGGTTAAAGAGGGAACATGCGACGCATTTGTATCAGCAGGATCGTCGGGAGCAGTACTGGTTGGCGGACAGATTATTGTAGGAAGATTAAAAGGCGTCGAGAGACCGCCCATGGCACCGTTAATTCCTACGGAAAACGGCGCGTCACTTCTGGTGGACTGCGGAGCCAATGTAGATGCAAGACCGTCTCATCTGGTACAGTTTGCCAAGATGGGTTCCGTCTATATGGAAAGTGTACTGGGAGTAAAAAATCCAAGAGTGGGAATTGTAAACATTGGTGCAGAAGAAGAAAAGGGAAATGCACTGGTAAAGGAAACTTTTCCGCTGTTAAAAAACTGTCCCGATATTAATTTTATCGGCAGTGTGGAGGCCAGGGATATTCCTGCAGGCGTAGCGGATGTAGTTGTCTGTGAAGCATTTGTGGGAAATGTAATCCTTAAGATGTATGAGGGTGTCGGTGCTGTCATGTTAAAGAAGGTGAAAGCCGGTATGATGACTTCGCTGCGCAGCAAAATTGGTGCATTATTGGTGAAACCTGCATTAAAGAAGACTTTGAAAAGCTTCAATATGGATGAATACGGCGGCGCACCCATGCTGGGACTGAAAGGTCTTGTGGTTAAGACCCACGGAAGTTCCAAGGCGGTAGAGGTGAAAAATTCCGTACTGCAGTGCGTTACTTTTAAGGAACAGAGAATTAACGAAAAAATTCAAGAAAAAATTACATTAGAAGATTAAGTAAGAAAGAAGGATTTGACTATGGAACTGGAAAAATTGAAAAAAGTAATTGCGGAAGTATTGAATGTGGATCCTGAGGAAATCACACCGGAATCAACATTTGTAGATGATCTGGGAGCAGATTCCCTGGATGTATATCAGATCATCATGGGAATTGAAGAAGAATTTGATATTGAGATTGCACCGGAAAAAGCAGAAAAGATTTCAACCGTGGAGGAAGCGGTGGAACTTATTAAAAATGCAGTTAACAACTAATCTGCGGATTTTTCATGGAAACGAAAAGCGTCTGCATCTGCAGGCGCTTTTTATGAGAGGACATTCATGCTGAAAGACAGTGATTTTCAGAAACTGGAAGAAAAAATCGGGTATACATTTAAAAACAGGGCGCTTTTGAAACAGGCAGTTACCCACAGCTCTTTTGCCAATGAGCAGAAGATTAACAGACAAAAACACTATGAAAGACTGGAATTCTTAGGAGATGCCGTTCTGGAGCTTATATCCAGTGACTTTCTGTTTCAAACGCACCCGGAGTTATCGGAGGGACAGCTTACCAAAATGCGGGCATCCATGGTGTGTGAGCCGGCTCTGGCTTATTGTGCCAAGGATCTTAAACTGGACCGTTATATACAACTGGGAAAAGGGGAAGAGGCTACCGGCGGAAGATACCGGGATTCCATTATTTCAGATGTTATGGAAGCTGTGATCGGTGCCATTTATCTGGATGGCGGTATGGAGTCTGCCAGCAGATACATTCACCGTTTTATATTGTCGGATTTAGAGAACAAACAGCTTTTCTTAGATTCCAAGACGAATCTGCAGGAATATATTCAGCAGAACCTGAAACAGGAATTTCATTATGAACTGATTGAAGAAAGCGGACCGGAACACGATAAGATTTTTACCGTAGAAGTTGTGATGGGAGACAAAGTTCTCGGGAAAGGAAGCGGTCGTACGAAAAAGGCAGCCGAACAGCAGGCTGCTTATGAAGCACTGCTTGATTTAAGAAAATCAGGCAAAAGAGGATAGAGACATGTATTTAAAAAGTATTGAGGTATACGGATTTAAATCCTTTGCAAATAAAATAACCTTTCAGTTCCACAACGGCATCACCGCAATTGTGGGTCCTAACGGAAGCGGTAAAAGTAATGTTGCGGACGCTGTAAGATGGGTACTGGGAGAACAGAGAATCAAGCAGCTTAGGGGCGCATCCATGCAGGATGTCATTTTTTCGGGAACAGAGGCAAGAAAGCCCTTAAGCTATGCCTATGTGGCAATTACACTGGACAATTCCGACCATCAGCTGGCAATTGATTTTGACGAAGTAACGGTGGCAAGAAGAATCTACCGTTCAGGAGAAAGCGAATACCTGATCAATGGAGCAGCCTGCAGGCTGAAAGACGTTAATGAACTTTTTTATGATACCGGTATCGGAAAAGAGGGGTATTCCATTATCGGCCAGGGGCAGATTGATAAGATTCTTTCCGGTAAACCTGAGGAGAGGCGGGAGCTTTTTGATGAGGCTGCCGGTATTGTTAAATTTAAGAGGAGAAAATTTGCCGCACAGAAAAAGCTGGAAGACGAAAAGAACAATTTAGTGCGTGTCAATGACATTTTATCTGAGCTGGAAAAACAGGTAAAGCCTTTGGAAAAGCAGTCTGAGACGGCAAAAATCTACCTGAAGAAAAAAGAAGAATTAAAGATACTGGATGCCAATATGTTTTTACTGGACAGTGTCCGTGTCAGACAGCAGCTTACGGATGTACAGGAAAAATATGATATTGCGTCACGAAATCTGACTGACACCACCGAAAAGTACGAAGGCATTAAAGCGGAATATGAAGCGGTGGAAAGCCGGATTGAGACGATTGAGGAGGAAATTGAAGAATTAAGAAGCAGTCTGACGGATACCAGTGTCCTTCGGGGAAAATTAGAAGGCGAAATCAATGTCTTAAAGGAGCAGATCCATTCCGCAAACGATAATGCGGAGCATCTTCTTTCAAGAAAGGAAACCGTTTCTCGGGAAATAGCGGAAAAAGAAGCTGATAAGGAAGACATTCTGAATACCAAAAGTGAAATTGATACACAGGTTCTGGAAATTACCGGGACAAGGGATGAAGTAAAGAATAAGCTTAAGAATCTGCAGGATGAGATTCAGGAACTGAATGATAACATTGAAGCCGGTAAAAATACTATTATCGGAGAACTGAACCAGCGTGCCACCATTAAATCCAAGATCGGACGGTTTGATACCATGTTGGAGCAGATCACAATAAGAAAGGCAGAATTAAATTCCCGTATTCTGCGTGCCAAATCTGATGAAGAATCCAGGGAGGAGAATATCCGGAATCTGACACAGCAGTTTGAAGAAATTTCCGCTAAGCTTACGGAAATGAAGGAATCCGCAGAAAACAGCGAAAAAGAACTTGTCAGAATCAGAGAAGAGCTTTCTGCAAAAGATAATCAGTTAAGACAGACCCAGGAACAGTATCATCAGGAAAAGTCCAGGCTGGAGGCATTATCCAATCTGACGGAACGCTATGAAGGTTATGGCGGAAGTGTCAAGAAAGTCATGGAACAGAAAAGCAGCAATAAAGGTATCATCGGTGTTGTGGCAGATATTGTGAAGGTTGATCAAAAGTACGAAACAGCGATTGAAACGGCACTTGGGGGCAATATCCAGAATATTGTCACGGATGATGAAGAAACTGCAAAGAAGATGATTGGCTTTTTAAAGCAGAACAAGCTGGGACGGGCAACCTTTCTGCCGCTTACCAGTATTGAGAATCCGCAGGAATTTAAAAATCCGGAAGCCCTTAAGGAAAAAGGCGTAATCGGCATGGCGGATGAACTGGTACGTACGGATCCCCGCTACCGGAATGTGGCAAGGGCAATGCTTGGCAGAATTATGGTAGTGGACAATGTGGACAATGCCGTACAAATTGCCAGAAAGTTTGATTATGGAATCCGTATGGTTACTGTGGAAGGGGAACTTCTGATTCCCGGTGGTGCCATCAGTGGCGGTGCGTTTAAGAATAACAGCAATCTGCTGGGACGCAGAAGAGAAATGGAAGATCTGGAAAAGAAAATCAAAGATCTTAAGACCGGTATGGACGCACTTCAGAATGATATTGAACAGACCAGAAATAAGAGAAACACCATGCGTATGGATCTGGAGGCTCTCAAAGCAGATATCCAGCGTAAGTTTATTGAGCAGAATACAGCAAGGCTGAATGTGGAAACAGCAAGAGAACGTATGGAGGAAGCGGAAGAAGGCTCCCGGTCTCTTATGACAGAATTAAAGGAGATGGAGACACAGGTACTTTCGATTCAGCAGGAAAAGGATGAAATCCAGAAAGAACTGACTGTTTCCAAAGAATTAGAAGAAAAGACCGAAGAAAGTATTGCAGACTTCCAAAAGACATTGGAAGAAAAAAGAACGGAAGAATCGGAAAGTGCCAAAAAGGTTTCCGAGTGGGATCTTAAGGTGGAGAAAATGCTCCAGACACAGGAATTCCAGCAGCAGAACGTAGACCGTATAAATGGGGAGATTGAAAAGCTGAATGCGGAATTAGAAGAGATTCTTGCCGGAATTCATGAAAATGAAAGCAATCTTTCGGAGAAAAAGAACCAGATTGCAGAAATTGAAAAGACCATTGAAGCATCCCATACTACACAGGATCAGTCCCAGAAGGAACTTTCCGAAAATATGAAAAAGAAGGAAGAACTGGCAGCAAAACAGAAAAACTTCTTTACGGAAAGAGAAAGCCTCTCAGAACAGATGACATCCTTAGACAAGGAAGTTTATCGACTGAATGCCCAGAAAGAAAAATTAGAGGAGTCGATGGAAACCCAGATCAATTATATGTGGGAAGAATATGAACTGACGCTGTCAGATGCCCAGGGCCTTAGGAAGGAAGAGCTTACGGATCTTTCTGCCATGAAAAAAGAGATTGTATCCTTAAAGGATCAGATCAAGAAGCTGGGAGATGTAAACGTAAATGCCATTGAAGATTACAAGAATCTTATGGAACGCTATACCTTTATGAAGGGGCAGCACGACGATCTGATTGAGGCAGAAAAGACACTGGAAGGCATTATTGTAGAACTGGACAGTGCCATGCGCAAACAGTTCCAGGAAAAGTTTGAAGAGATCAATAAAGAGTTTGATAAAGTTTTTAAGGAGCTTTTCGGCGGCGGAAAGGGTAATCTTGAACTGATGGAGGATGAGGACATGCTGGAAGCAGGCATCCGCATCATCGCACAGCCACCCGGCAAGAAGCTGCAGAATATGATGCAGCTGTCCGGCGGAGAGAAGGCGCTTACAGCAATTTCCCTGCTGTTTGCCATTCAGAATTTAAAGCCTTCTCCGTTCTGTCTTCTGGATGAAATTGAAGCGGCACTGGATGAACCCAATGTGGGAAGATTTGCCAAGTATTTACATAGGCTTACAAAAAATACGCAGTTTATTGTCATTACGCACAGACGTGGTACAATGGAAAAGGCAGACCGTCTGTATGGTATCACCATGCAGGAGAAGGGTGTTTCCGCACTTGTCAGCGTCAATCTGATCGATAAGGATCTGGATAATTAACAGGGATGTAAATAAGAGGGAAGGCTATGAGTGAAGAAAAGGTAGGTTTTTTTACAAAACTGAAAAATGGGTTAAAGAAAACCAGGGACAATATTGTAAACGGTATTGATTCTGTATTTAACGGTTTTTCTTCCATTGATGAGGATTTTTACGAAGAACTGGAGGAGATTCTGATTATGGGGGATATTGGCGTGAATGCGACAACCTCCATAATAGAACGCTTAAAGCAGCAGGTAAAAGAAAAGCATATCAAAGAACCGTCCGAATGCAAACAGCTACTGGTTGACAGTATCAAAGAACAGATGCAGGTGGGAGAAAATGCCTACGAGTTTGAAAACAGGCAATCTGTCATTATGGTAATCGGGGTAAACGGTGTGGGTAAGACCACTTCCGTAGGTAAACTGGCCGGCAAGTTGAAGGCGGAAGGGAAAAAGGTTCTGATCGCAGCTGCCGATACTTTCCGAGCAGCGGCGCTTGACCAGTTAAAGGAGTGGGCTGACAGGGCAGACGTAGATCTGATCGGCGGTGCAGAAGGCTCGGATCCCGCAAGTGTGGTATATGATGCCTGTATGGCTGCCAGAGCAAGAAATGTGGATGTCCTTTTGATTGATACCGCAGGAAGACTTCATAATAAGAAAAACCTCATGGAAGAACTAAAAAAGATGAACCGCATTATTGACAGGGAATTTCCGGATGCTTACCGTGAAAATTTCATTGTTCTTGACGGTACTACGGGACAAAATGCGCTGGTGCAGGCAAGGGAATTCGGAGAAGTGGCAGAACTTTCCGGCATTATTTTAACCAAGCTTGACGGAACTGCCAAGGGCGGTATTGCAGTTGCCATCCAATCGGAGCTCAATGTACCGGTAAAATATATCGGCGTGGGTGAAACCATAGATGATCTGCAGAAGTTTGATCCGGATGCATTTGTGAATGCACTGTTTGACAGACAAAGCGAGGAAGAGAAAGAAGAGGATAATAATGATGGAAGAGAAAATGCTGACACTGCCCAAGTTTGAGGAAGCTTCTGAAACCGTGAAAAAGGTTACACTGGAAACAAAACTGGTATACAGCGATTTCTTAAGTGAACGTTACGGCAACAAAATCTATTTAAAACCCGAAAATATGCAGTTTACGGGTGCTTATAAGGTAAGAGGTGCTTATTATGCCATGAGCACTTTGAGCGAAGAGAAACGGGGCAAAGGTGTCATCACCGCTTCTGCGGGAAACCATGCGCAGGGTGTTGCCTATGCGGCAAAATGCTATGGCGTGAAGGCCACCATTGTAATGCCTACTACGACTCCGCTTATGAAAGTAAACAGAACCAAAAGCTATGGCGCGGAAGTAGTGCTGTATGGGGATGTTTATGATGAAGCCTGTGCAAAAGCGTATGAACTGGCGGAAGAAAAAGGCTATACGTTTATCCATCCTTTCAATGACCTGACAGTTGCTACGGGGCAGGGAACCATCGCCATGGAGATTTTTAAGGAACAGCCTCTTGTAGATTATATTCTGGTACCGATTGGCGGCGGCGGCCTGGCAACCGGTGTTTCCACACTTGCCAAGCTCCTGAATCCCAAGATTAAGGTGATTGGCGTGGAACCTGCAGGTGCTGCCTGCATGAAGGAATCCTTAAAACAGGGAAAAGTGGTTACCTTACCCAAGGTCAGCACCATTGCGGACGGTACAGCTGTTAAGACACCGGGAGATAAGCTTTTCCCGTATATTCAGAAAAACCTGGATGATATCATTACCGTAGAAGATGAGGAACTGGTTGTAGCGTTCCTGGATATGGTGGAGAACCACAAAATGGTGGTGGAAAATTCCGGTCTGCTTACCGTAGCGGCGCTGAAGCACTTAAATGTAAAAGATAAAAAAATTGTACCGATCTTAAGCGGCGGCAATATGGATATCATTACCATGTCAAGCGTGGTTCAGCAGGGACTGATATTCCGTGACAGAATTTTTACCGTATCGGTACTTTTGCCGGATAAGCCGGGTGAACTTTGCAAAGTAGCCGGTATTGTGGCAAGAGAAAACGGCAACGTCATTAAACTGGAGCATAACCAGTTTGTAACCACCAACAGAAACGCAGCCGTGGAACTTAGAATTACACTGGAAGCCTTTGGTACGGAGCACAAGCATCAGATTATTGATGCGCTGGAGAAGGAAGGCTATAATCCCAAACTGATTCAGACGATTATTTAAGAACAAAATCCGCATATACTATATATGCGGATTTTGTATCATACCAGGCAATTTTCGAGAGAAAGGTGACGGATATGAAGAAAAAAAACAGTAAAATTTCCAAACTCATTTTTAATTATATTCTGATGACGCTATCCTGCTTTCTGTATGCACTTGGCACCAGTCTTTTCGTAGAGCCCAACAATATTGCTTCCGGTGGTGTAACCGGTATTTCCATTATCTTAAACAGAGCAGTGGGAGGCAGTACGGGTTTCTGGTTTTTTCTGCTTAATATTCCGATTCTGATTGTCGGGATGAAAAAGTTTGGAGCCAGATTTTTGATGTCCACGGTGTACTGCACCATGATTATTTCCTTGTTTACGGATATTTTAAGTAAATTCGGCTCCGCACTCACCGAGGATGTCCTGGTTGCAACAGTGGCAGGCGGTATGCTGATGGCAGTCGGCATGGGTGGTGTTTTCAAGGCAGGTTCCACCACCGGCGGCATGGATGTGGTTGTCAAGATCTGTAAATTAAAATTTCCGTACATGAAGACCGGCTCTTTGTATCTGATACTGGATTTTATTGTGGTATTGTGCTCTGCTTTTGTATTTCAAGATATTGACAGGGCATTTTACTCTGCCATGGAGGTATTTATTACATCCACATTGTTAGATCTGGTATTGTACGGCAAGGACGGCGCAAAACTGATTTATATTATCAGTGATAAATCTGAAAAAATCGCAGAGAGACTGCTGGAGGAACTGAACATTGGCGTAACCTATATGGAAGGGCAGGGAGCTTACAGCGGCAGGGAAAAAAAGGTCATTATGTGTGTGACGAAAAAGCAGGTGGCACCGCGGGCAGAAGAAATTGTAAAAGAAGAAGATCCCGATACGTTTATGATTGTCAGCAGTGCATCTGAAATTTACGGTGAAGGATATAAAAGTTATTTCAGCGAAAAACTGTAAGTTTTAAATGCGAAAGATTTGGAAAAGGGGAGCAGGACCATATATGGCAGGATTTGACATGAACGGAAGCTATGAAAAAAAAGGATATCTGTATGATGTCTTTAAAATGTTTTCTCTTATGGGGCTGGAAGACAGAACTTATGAATATCATTATCATGATTTTTGTAAACTGCTGATTTTCCTTAATGGGGATGTCACCTATTCCATTGAGGGCAAAAATTATAAATTGAAACCATATGATTTTGTGCTGGTGGACAGAGGGGCGATTCATAAGCCCCAGGTGAACCCCAAAGAGTCTTACGACAGGATTGTGTTTTATATTTCAGATGCATTTTTTCAGGAATTTTCCGAAAGCACCTGTAATCTGCATTATTGTTACGAAAGAGCAAAAAAGGAAGGTGCGGATGTACTGCGTTTTCCGGCACTTGTCAATACGCAGATCAGGAGCATTTTACAGGATATGCAGAAAAACAATGAGGAGAAACCGTACGCGTCCGATGTATATGCCAGGGTATTGTTTACAGAGCTAATGATTTTGATTAACAGAGGCTGCATGGACGGAACAGGCAGCTTTGATCATGCCGTCACTTACAACCAGAAAATGATAGATCTGCTTTATTATATCGGAGAGCATCTGACGGAAGAAATGAGTGTGGACGAGCTTGCCGGACATTTCTTTATCAGTAAATATCATATGATGAGACAGTTTAAACAGGAAACAGGCTATACCATACATCAGTACATAACCGAAAAAAGGGTGTTGCTTGCAAATTCCCTGATGAAGACCGGGATGAGTGCCACGGATGCCTGTTTCATGAGTGGATTTAAGGACTATTCCACATTTTTACGTGCCTATAAGAGCCGTATGCAGAAAAGCCCTACGGAAAAATTAAAGGTGTAAAGAAAAAATACTTGACACCTTCAAGGAAAGAGTGTATGATGGCAAAGGTGCTTAAAGATACATGAAAGGGCGTGTGAGAAGATGGAAAAGATATTTGAACAGGGCCTTTTATATGATTTTTACGGAGATTTGCTTACGCCGCATCAGCAGAAGATTTATGAGGATGCGGTATATGGGGATCTTTCTTTAAGCGAGATTGCCGAACAGCAAAATATCAGCAGACAGGGTGTCCATGATCTTTTGAAACGATGTGACAAGATTCTGTCTGCGTATGAGAGTAAGCTGCATCTGGTTGAACGGTTTCAGAAGACCAAGGATACGGTAAGGCAAATCAAGACGCTTGCCGAAGAATCCAAAGGACTTTTACGGGAGAACGTGAACACGGATGAGATTACGGAAAAACTGACGAAAATAGAAGAATTCAGCGTTCGTCTTCTGGATGAATGATTCCCGAAAGGATGGCTACATGGCTTTTGAAAGTTTAACGGAAAAACTGCAGAATGTTTTTAAAAACTTAAGAAGCAAGGGAAGGCTGACGGAAGCAGATGTAAAAACTGCCTTAAAGGAAGTCAAGATGGCGCTTTTAGAGGCAGATGTCAATTTCCGTGTTGTAAAGCAGTTTATCAAATCTGTGGAAGACCGTGCGGTCGGAACAGATGTCTTAAACGGTTTGAATCCCGGTCAGATGGTTATTAAGATTGTAAATGAGGAAATGATTTCCCTCATGGGATCAGAGACCACTGAAATAAAAATGCAGCCCGGTAAGGCCATTACGGTCATTATGATGGCAGGTCTTCAGGGTGCAGGTAAGACCACGACCACCGCAAAGATTGCCGGTAAACTGAAACTGAAAGGGAAAAAGCCCCTTCTGGTTGCCTGTGATGTATATCGTCCCGCAGCTGTTGAACAGCTGGAAATTAACGGTAAGAAGCAGGAAGTGGATGTCTTTTCCATGGGGACGGATCATAAGCCTGTGGAAATTGCAAAATGCGCTTTGGAATATGCAGAGAAAAACGGGCATAACGTGGTGATTTTAGATACTGCGGGCCGTCTGCATATTGACGAAGATATGATGGCGGAGCTGCAGGAGATCAAAGGCAGCATTGATGTTCACCAGACACTGCTTGTTGTAGACGCCATGACCGGTCAGGATGCCGTTAATGTGGCAAAAGAATTTGACGAAAAGATCGGTGTGGACGGT
>JBJFCA010000184.1:0-2421 GCA_051888725.1 Lachnospiraceae bacterium | reverse complement strand
TGCACAGGGCGTACATCATGGATGTGCACCTATTCCTGAAGAAGCAAAATGGGTTCAGGCAAAAAAGGTGGAAGATATTTCCGGTCTGACACACGGTGTTGGCTGGTGTGCACCTCAGCAGGGCGCATGTAAGCTGACCCTGAATGTTAAGGAAGGTATCATCCAGGAAGCTCTGGTGGAAACCATCGGTTGTTCCGGTATGACACACTCTGCAGCTATGGCAGCAGAAATTCTTCCCGGACTTACCGTTATGGAAGCTTTGAATACAGACCTTGTATGTGATGCTATCAACACCGCTATGAGAGAATTATTCTTACAGATTGTTTACGGACGTACCCAGAGTGCATTCTCCGAAGAAGGTCTGCCCATCGGTGCAGGTCTGGAAGATCTCGGAAAAGGCTTAAGAAGCCAGGTTGGTACCATGTACGGTACCTTAAAGAAGGGTCCCCGTTATCTGGAAATGGCTGAAGGCTATGTAACCGGTATCGCACTTGACAAGGACGACCAGATTATTGGTTACAAGTTTGTAAGCCTTGGAAAAATGACTGACTTTATCAAGAAGGGTGATGATCCCAACACTGCATATGAAAAAGCATGCGGACAGTATGGCCGTGTAGACGATGCAGTTAAGATCATTGATCCCAGAAAAGAATAATCAGGATAAAGGAGGACATAAAAATGGCTTTATTTGAATCATATGAAAGACGTATTGATAAGATTAATGCTGTATTAAACAGCTACGGTATCTCCTCTATCGAAGAAGCAGAGAAGATTACCAAAGATGCAGGTCTGGATGTTTACGATCAGGTAAAGAAGATCCAGCCCATCTGTTTTGAAAATGCATGCTGGGCTTACACAGTCGGCGCAGCAATCGCAATTAAGAAAGGCTGCAAGAAGGCTTCTGAAGCTGCAGCAGCAATCGGTGAAGGCTTACAGGCATTCTGTATTCCCGGATCTGTAGCAGATACCCGTAAGGTAGGTCTTGGTCATGGAAACCTTGGCAAGATGCTTCTGGAAGAAGATACAGACTGTTTCTGTTTCCTTGCAGGACATGAATCCTTTGCAGCAGCAGAAGGCGCTATCGGTATTGCAGAAAAAGCTAACAAGGTACGTCAGAAACCGCTCCGTGTTATCTTAAACGGTCTTGGAAAAGATGCTGCCAAGATTATTTCCCGTATCAACGGATTTACTTTCGTAGAGACAGAGTATGATCCTTATACCAACGAAGTAAAGGAAATTGAAAGAATTGCTTACTCTGACGGACTTCGTTCCAAGGTTAACTGCTATGGCGCAAACAGCGTACCGGAAGGTGTTGCAATCATGTGGAAGGAAAATGTTGATGTTTCCATTACCGGTAACTCCACCAATCCTACCAGATTCCAGCATCCCGTTGCAGGTACTTACAAGAAGGAAAGAATCGAAGCAGGAAAGAAATACTTCTCCGTAGCATCAGGCGGTGGTACCGGACGTACCCTTCATCCTGATAACATGGCTGCAGGTCCTGCATCCTATGGCTTCACAGATACGCTCGGACGTATGCATTCCGATGCACAGTTCGCAGGATCTTCTTCCGTACCCGCTCACGTAGAAATGATGGGCTTAATCGGTATGGGTAATAACCCTATGGTAGGCGCAACCGTTGCAGTTGCCGTTTCCATCGAGGAAGCTGCTAAGGCAGGTAAATTCTAAGATTATAAATCCTTGCACAGACGGGGAGTGGCTCACAAAAGGTGGGTCACTCTCTTTTCTGTGGTACATGAGAGGTAATGATGCAGAACAAAATGGATGCCACCCAAAAAGGATTTTATATTGCAGGTATTCTGGTGCCCGTAATAGGGTTACCGGTATTTTTCTTTGTGGAAAAACTCATAAAACAGGGTATCATCCGGGGGTGCCCTGTGTGGACATATCTGCATCTGTACTGTCCGGGATGCGGCGGAAGCAGGGCAGTTCATGAATTGCTTTCAGGCCATTTTCTGCAGTCCTTCCGGTATCATCCGATTGTACTTTATGTGGCAGTTATTTACGTGGTATTTATGATTTCAAACACCCTGCAGATTGTCTCAGGCGGCAGAATAAAAGGGGTCAGATTCCATAACTGGTATCTGTATGGCGCATTGATTCTGATCGGTGTAAACTGGATTGTGAAAAATGTGCTGTTACTGATTTGGGGAATAACACTTCCTGCCTAAAGACCCTTATAAAGTTTCAGTAAAAATGTGGAAATAGATGTGTAAAAATCTTGACTTTTCTATTTTGACTTGTTAAGATAAATTTAATATTTTTTATCGTAAAGTTACATACATATAGATAAAAAATAGAATTCATTTTCTTAGGAGGACGAAAGAATGTTTTGTGGAAATTGTGGTAATCAGGTTCCCGATGGCGCAAATGTATGCCCTAACTGTGGAACACCCGTAG
>JBJFCA010000183.1:0-11534 GCA_051888725.1 Lachnospiraceae bacterium | reverse complement strand
CAGTCGTTCATCTTCGCTATCTGTGCCAACGATTATCCTGCTGGGAAACAAGTTGTCGTACAGTGCCTTGGACTCACGCAAAAATTCGGGACTGAAGAGGATGCTCTTGCAGTTGTATTTCTCCCGCACAGAGGCTGTATACCCAACCGGCACGGTGGACTTGATGACCATGATGGCGTTAGGATTCGCTTTCATGACCAGCTCGATCACATTTTCCACAGCCGTCGTATTGAAATGCTGGGTAACGGAATCGTAATTGGTCGGAGCCGCAATCACAACAAAGTCTGCCTGGCTGTACGCAAGTTTCGTATCCAATGTTGCGGTCAAATTCAATTCTTTTTCAGTCAGATATTTCTCGATATATTCATCCTGAATCGGAGACTGCCGATTATTGATAAGCTCCACTTTCTCCGGGATGATATCCACAGCGTATACTTTATGATGCTGTGCCAAAAGTACCGCAAGGGACAAGCCCACATAGCCTGTACCGGCAACTGCAATCGTGTATTTCTTCATAGTGCTTTCTCCTCACCTGTCACTTCAAAAACAGTGATTTTCCCTACATTGACCCTTCTCCCTTGACTACAGCCATCACTGTCTTAACCAAAATTCTGAGATCGAGTGCCATGGACCATTCCTGTATGTATTTCGTATCCAGCTTTACCACTTCCTCAAAGTCTGTGATGGTGCTTCGTCCGCTAACCTGCCATAAGCCGGTGATGCCGGGTTTCATGGCAAGTCTTGCCCGGTGATGCAGGTCGTAGTTTTCCCATTCGTCCTCAGTAGGCGGCCTTGTGCCCACGAGGCTCATGTCTCCTTTGAGCACATTGAAAAACTGCGGGAATTCATCAATACTGGTATTTCGGATAAACTGCCCGATACCGGTCTTTTTCCTGCCATCCGGCAGGATTTTATTGCCGATGACTCTGGGGTCAAAGTCTAATTTAAACATCTTGCCGTCGCTGATGCGGTTGTCCTTCATCAGCTCTTTCTTCCGTTCCTCAGCATCCATATACATACTGCGGAATTTGTACATCTTAAACTTCTTGCCATTCTTACCGATTCTTGTCTGTGTAAAAAAAACAGGTCCCGGTGAACTGATTAAAATAGCCGGTGCCACAAACAAAAACAAAATACCTGTAAGGATACAGCCGATAAGACCTCCGAAAATATCCAGTGCGCGTTTCATAAAGATCTGCTTGGAAGTTGCATAATTAATACTTGTGGTAAATACCGTATAATTACCAATCTTTTCGACAATCTGGGCTTTTCCGATATTTTTGGTCACCACATCCAGATCCACATGCACCGTAATACCCATTTCTAAGAATTTATCGACTAACTTGCGGGGATACTCCCCATACAGATTCGGCAGGATCATCACTTCATCTACCCATTCCCTGCATACATACCGGGAAGCAGTCTGTACATCAGCTACCACCGGGATTCCTTCAATGGTCTGTCCCGTCATATCCTGATCCATGATCACAAGCCCTGCAATCGTAAACATCTCGAAATTATACTGCTTAATATTTTTGACAGCCTCCGGTGCTCTGCCTGCCTCCACGATGATTAGGAGAGACCGCTTTTTGCTGTTTTTCATACGCTGACGCAGAAGCTTCTTCCAAAGGAGTCTCACAGGAAAATCAAAGGCAGGATACAGTACCCCCATCAAATATAGTGCAATTCTGGAGTAACTCTGTCCTGCCTTTAAGGTAAACAGATATAGAGCGCAGAAAAGCGCCACTAAAATAGCATGCTTAATGGTGGTGGTAAATTCCTGATAAAGGCCTCTTTTCAGTACATTTTTCATCGTCTCAAAGAAAAAGATCACGACTACATCTGCCAGTTCCACAAAGATTGCCATATTGCGGTAAAGCTCATTCGCATAGGGATTTCCCATGCCGTTTCGAAGCCAGTAAGACAGCACGAAAGCAATCTGTAAGCACAGCATATCTAACAAAATAAAATCATAATGCTTTAGCCATCCCTTAGGGCCCTTTCTATACATATCCCTCGCACCCCTTCCCCTCATAAAAGAGGTCTCTTACGTATCTTTCTTCAGTTACTTGTCTTTATCGGAATCTTCCCCGTACTGCTCATACTTGCCGTACTTTCCATATTTACCGTATTTGCCGTACTTTCCGTAGTGTCCGCCATAACGGTTATAATAGCCGCCGGTCTCCATCTTTACCTTGTTGAGAACCACACCCAGGATACGGACACCGGTCAGTTCCAGCTGCTTCTTCACATCCTGCAGGTACCGGTAACTGATGGCATTGCTCTCCACCACCAGAATCGCACTGTCGCATAAAGGTGCGACTACGGCGGCATCAATGACCCAGCCTAACGGCGGGCAGTCCACCAGCACCATATCATAGCTGCTCTTTAAGACTTCAATCATATTTGCAAAGTAAGTGTTGCCAAGCAGTCCTGTGGGATTGGGAACCGTAGGTCCTGCCACAATCAGATCAAAATTTTCGATATCTGTCTGCTGAATGATGTCCTGCAGTTTTTTTTGTCCTGCAAGGTAATGGGACAGACCATAAATTTCCTGCTCAGAAGTAATCCTGTGGCGTCCCACCAGCACTGATTTTCTAAGGTCGGCATCCACCAGGATGACTTTTTTGCCGTCTTGCGCAAGGGATCTTGCCAGATCCATGGTAACGGTACTTTTTCCTTCATCCGGTGTACAGCTGGTAAAGAGGATCACGTGGGTATCGTCCCCACAGAAGCTCAAATTCGTCTTTAAGGAGTTCATGGCTTCTCTTCTGCCATAGTCCATTTTGTCTTTGCTCTGGAGTATGATTTTATTTGCCATTTTTCTTTACCCCCTTAACTTTTTTCTTCCGGCTCTTCTTTTCGCCCTCCTGCAGGGGGATGGAAGTCAGGGTATTTAATCCTAAGTATTTCTCTACATCCTCCGGAGTCTTCACCGTATCGTCGATTAAGTACAGTATCACAATGACGCCCATTGCCAGAATAGCACCCAGAAGGGCTCCGATCACTGTATTCTTCTTTAAACTCGGGCTTACCGGTCTCTCTCCCACATAACCGTACTCTACCACGGTTGGTTCCTCTGTCTTCATGATGGCAGAAATACGCTGTTTTGCCACATTGGCAAATTCATCCACGATATCCTTTGCCAGCACCGGATCCGGATCATTAGCGGTGATGACCAGGATTCTGGAATTGCTGGGATTACTGAAAGTCATCTGGTCCAGCAGTTCTTCATAGGTCCGGTTCAGTTTCAGATTTTCAATAACCTGATCCACTACCGGTCGGCTCTGTACCAGCTGGATATAGTCCACGGTAAGGGAAGTACCGATCTGAATATCCGCAAGGGAGGTTATGGATGTAGAACTTGTTAAAATATAAAGCTTTGAAGTAGAACTGTAGAGTGGCTGGATCAGGTAATGGGTAAACAGTCCCGTTCCGGCCGCTGCAATCAGTGCAGTCAGAATAATAACTAAAATCTTCTTCTTAAACTCGTATAATAATTCCAACAAATCGATTTCTACTTCATCATTTTGGTTGTTTTCCATTTGTAATTCACCTTTCATGATAGAAATATTCCTTCTATGATCTTCTGTGGATTAATGGTTAATTGCTGTTCAGCCGCATATTTGAGAACCTTATCCATATCCGGCTTCCTGCTTTTCATATTATGGCAGTCACTGCCAAAAAAGTGGATATTCCCCTCTTTTAACTGTTGCATACAGAATCGCCTTTCCCTGGAAAAGACAGATAATGTATAGTTTTCTGCATTGACCTGAATATAGGCACCTGCCTCAATCAGTTCCGGGATATATGTCCGCTTCTCATACAATGTCTGATACCGCTCCACATGCGCAAGGATAGGATAATACCCTGCCTGGGTAGTCTTGCGGACAGCCCCGTAAATATCTTCATACCGACACCGGGTAGAGAACTCTAACAAAATATATCTGGTTCCTGCCATTGTCAGTATTTCTTTCTGCTTTAATAAATCGGTTACATTGTCTTTATAATAAATCTCCTGTCCCAAATACAGATGAAAATCCTCATACAGGGATGTTGCCTTTTCGCACAATTCCTGATAGACTTCCTGTAATCTGTTTATCGGACAGTTTTTGTGCCCCGGGTAATAATGCGGGGTCGCAATCATTCCTCTCACACCCTGTGCATACGCACATTTTATCATTTCCATTGACATATCCATGTCCTTTGCACCGTCATCCACATCCGGCAGAACATGACTATGAATATCAATTATTCCTTGCATTATCGTTTTCTTTTTGATGTCTTTCTCACTACTACAAACAGCATAACCACTACAACAATGGCGATGACGATACCAATCAGTGCTTCCAGTTTAAACCGGTTGTCCACATGCTCCGCATTGGAGTAATCTTTTCCGCCTTCCGTGGTTTCTTCTGTTTCCTGCAGGCTTTCCGTCTCTGCAGGCTCTTGGGATACTGTGACTACGACAGGCTTGGTTTCTTCTGTCTCTCCTGTCGTTTCCTCCATCGTTTCTTCTACTGTTTCCTCAGGTTCCGTTTCTTTGTCTTTCTTCTGGTCTTTGTTTTTATTTTTCCCGGATGTTTCTGTTTCCTTAGGTGCTTCTGTCGTTTCAGGCTCTTCGGGTACAACCGGTGTCTCGGGAGTTGGTGTAGGATCTACGGGCGGTACCGGATCCGGACTGGGGGCAGGTTCCGGGTTTGACGGTTTCGGGACATCCCCTACCTTGTACATATATTCGGATGTACAGGCAGTTCCCAGATTGCCGTAAAACTGTGCTATGTAACTGTTTACCTGATCCTGTGACAGATCCACGTCATCCCTGCATAGGTAATTGTATAACTTTGTCTGATATTCTGATTTGAATGCATAGTATGCACCATCATATTCATACTGTCCCTGACCGATGGCAATGAGAGCACTTTCCGCCCCGCTCACCTCACCGGCAGATACCTTCATGGAGATACCAAATGAAAGTATAAAGACCGCAATCAGAAAATAAACTACCCTTTTCATCTCCTAAATCCCTCTTCATGTAAATGGCTCGGTCACAGGATCTGTGACCGGGCCATCTGTGTAACATTTAAACTATTGATTGCATTTAGCTTTGTATCTTACTGCTCGTCTCCTGTTTCAGGTTCTTCTACGATAACATCCTCATCAACAATCTCTACAGGTTCTGCTACAGTTTCTTCTACAGCATCATTTGCAGAAACATCTGACTTTTCAGGAGCTTCTACTACAAAGGTGATCGTATAAGAAATTACGTCCTTGCCGTTATAAGTTACGGTTACGGGAATGCTCTTTCCGTTCAGTTCACCAATGGTTGCATACTTGGCAGCCTGCTTTACGCAAATGTCGAATGCGCTTGCACCTACATAATCACTGCCGTTCACATTAACTGCGGTTACGCTCATGTCGTCCATTACCTTCTGGATTGCAGTAATCAGTCCTGTATTTGCCAGATCGGAAGGAACCATATCAGCCTTATCACTCTTGATCACTACGCTTAAGGTATTGGATGCTGCATCATAGCTTGCTGTACCAAATTCATATCCCTTTGCGTTGATGGCAGCTGCAATTGCCTTATCAGCCTTCACTTCCATAACCACATCAAAGCTGATGGTATAGCTGATCTTTCTTTCGGTTACCTTGCTCGGGGACTGGTAAACAACTTCCATGGTGCTGGTCTTTCCCTGAAGTTCTCCAAGTACTTTGCAGCTGTTTGCCATTGCCAGGCTGATAGCCATTGCGGTAGGATCATCTACCTTCACACCGTCAACCTTAACAGACTGTACGTTCTGGCTCTTAATCAGGCTGTCAATTACAGTTGCGAGGCCGCTGCCTGCCAGTGCATCCTTGTCTTTGCCTGCAAATTCCTTGTTAAAGGTTACTGCAAATGCATTGTTTGCTGCATCGTAGGTTACGGTACCGAAATCAAAGTCACTCGTAATTGCAGCTTCTACTGCCTGATCTGCTGCCTTGTCAAATGCTTCATCCGCCATTACCAGATACAGGTTGTAGGTATCTGCATAGGTCTTGCTGCCTACCTGGTAAGTCACATTGACTACAACTGTGCTACCGTCTAATGCACCGTAGGTGGTTGCCTTAGCATATAACTTGTCAAGGTACTCATCCAGCAGATCGTTCATGAAGTCTGCCTGCGTATTGCCTGCGGTTCTTTCCTTGGTAATAGCTGTCTGTCCGCCTACTACAGGAATATTGGTAGATACTGTTACCTTCTGTGCATCTTCAAAGATGACATTCAGGGCATCCAGTACATTCTGTCTGTTGGCTGCATCTGCTGTCTTAATATCCTGATTGATATCCATCACTTCTACTGTGATGTCCTTGCCGCTTACAGCAATGCTGCTTACGCCGGTTACATTCAGTTTTGCAATCTCTGCTGCCATGGTATCTGCTACTGTCTGCAGGTAAAGCTTGTCAGACATGGTGAAGTTCATCGTGTAGGTTAACGGATACTGCTTGGTAACACCGTCTTTAACCTGTTCAACCACGATACCAAGGGTCACGCTTGCACCGTTCCAGTTCTTGGTAACAGGTCTCTCAGCTAAGTAGGTATTCTGGATATAGCTGATCGCACCCTTATAATCGGTGAATTCAAAGGTAGTGTCTTCGTCTACATAAATCTTTCCGTTCTTATGGGTTGCGGTATGCGTTACACCGTCTAAGGTTACGGTTACGGTTCTGACACTGTGCTGTCTTGCCAGGCTGTCTGCCAGAGCTGCAAGACCGGTATTGGAAAGATCATCCAGCTTCACATTCGGATTTACAATATCAACAGCAAAGATGCCTGTACTTGCGGTAAACTTGGTCTTGAATCCAAGGTAATCACGTACTTCTTCTTTCATTGCTGTATTGATGGAAGCATCTACAGCTTTCTTAACTGCTGCCAGTTCTTTTGCATAAGCAGCCTGTTCCTTCTTTTCTTCTGCAGTAGGGTTGGAAGCTCTTCTCTCATCCTTAACGGTCAGAGTGATCTTTGCGCTCTTCTTGCTGCCGTCTGCTGCGGTTGCCGTAATCACTGCGGAACCTTTAGCCTTTACGGTTACAACACCGTTAGCATCTACAGTAGCAACTGCAGGCTTGCTGGAGGTCCAGATAACTGCCTTATTGGTAGGCTCAGTATCTTTACCGGTTGCTTCTGCTGTCAGGGTAAAGGTATCTTCTAACTGCTTGCCTTCATCCGGATCTTTGAGAGTAAATGCTCTCTTGGTAATTGTGGTACCGTTTTCTTTGATTGCCACCTTATAAACAGGAACAATTGCGGTTACGGTAACTGCCTGGCTTACCTTGCTGTTTGCCTTGGAAACAACCTGAACGGTAATCACGCAGGGCTGTTTTGCCTTAACTTTACCATTGGATGCTACGGAAGCATATTTTGCAATATCCTTCTTGTCAGTATAGGTGTTGCCATTTGCGGTTACACGGGTAATGGTGTAAACAACGGACTTATTGCTTGCATTGGCATTCACCTTTGCATTAATATCTGCTGTTGCAGAACCGTTTGCCACGATGGTGAAGTCATTTGCAGCAACGGTCATGGTCTCTACGTCTGTGGTAACCTTAACGGTTACTTTTGCAGTTTTCTTGCTGTCATTCTTATAGCTTACGGTAATGGTTGCAGTACCGTTGCCCTTTGCGGTAATCTTACCGTTTGCATCAACAGTTGCAACTGCAGGCTTGCTGGAGACATATACCAGATCCTTTGCATCCACATCTTTCATTTTCAGCGTATAGGTGTATGCTGCACTGGTTCTGTTGCCCTTCATGGCTACTACATTTTTCTTATTCAGTTCACCGAGTACATCCTTGGTGGAAGTATTGTCCTGCACCGGAACAAGCTTTTCTGTCGCTGCGCAGACATTTACATATACATCCTTGGATACATTTTTGTCTTTGGATGCGATAGTGATGACTGCCGTACCGCCGGTGTATTTGTTGCTTGCACTTACGACACCGTTGCCGGCTACTTTTACGGCTTTCTTGTCATCTGCTGTAGTGACTTTGTAGGTAAGGCCTTTGTTGCTGACATTGCTGTTGCTGATGGAAGCACCGAGGTTTACGGAACCGTTCATTGCCACATCAATGTATTCCTTGCCATCCACTACATATGTATTGGCACAGTTGATACCATCTGCAAGAGTGGTAACCTTAACCTTTAAGGTGGCTTTCTTCTTGCCGTCTGTGCTCTTTACGGTAATGGTTGCGCTACCATTTGATTCTGCAGTCAGTTTGATCTTGCAGGTATTTTCCATGGTAGTATAATTTTTCGTTTCTTTCACGACTGCAGCTTCACCTGTCAGAGCGGTACGTTCTGTCTCAGCCGGCAGAGATACGACTGCACGGTTAGAGGTAGAAACTACAACGCCGGCTGACTGCTGAGTGCTGTCAGTTCTGTTCCACTGCCACTTTAAAGTGACTTCCATGGTGTTCTTTCCGTCATTGGTAACCATTGCGACGGAAGAAACCTTTTTGTTTTCGCTGCTATACATGGTAATAGAATTGACCTTCTGGACAAAGGTGTTATCTGTTGCCGCAAGTGCGGTCATACACTGTCCGAGGATCATGACTACTGCCAGTAAAGCAAGCCATAACTTACTTCTCTTCCTCATAATCTCTTCTCCTTCAACATGGTTTTTGCAGGCATACTATTTTCCCCTGCATCATGCTATTGTTTAATACCTACTAAAAATAACACTTTAATGTCGTCATGTCAATTGATGTATCCTATCTTTCGGTCAAAAAAATGTAAAAATATTGTCAATTTTTGTAGATGATTTTTATTCCGATATCTTATTTTTTGTTTTTCAGCAGTTTCGCTTTTCAGGCTTATTTCCACTGTTTTCCTTCTGTATTTCTTTTCCGGATTTTTCCAACGTTCTGCTGTATTGGTAGAACACCGTCAGACTTGCGGAAATGCACATTCTGTACTAAAATGTTTTTGTCATTTTTAATTCTTATTTTTAATTTCTTATTTTTGTTTCAAAGGAGTCTTATAATATGGAAGGAAAAAGAGTTGCTGATTCCGTAACGGAGCAGATCAGAGTAGTAATATATCCGGATATTAATGGTTTTGGACGCCTGTTTGGCGGTCAGCTTTTAAAATGGGTAGATGAAGTGGCAGGCGCTACTGCAAGAAGGCATTGCGGCCGCAATGCCACCACCGCTGCCATTGATAATCTGCAGTTTAAGGCCGGTGCTTTTCTAAATGATGTGCTGGTTCTAATCGGGAGAGTCACTTATGTCGGCAAGACATCCATGGAAGTACGCGTAGACACATACAAGGAAGATGCTGACGGGAGCCGTCATCCCATCAACCGCGCTTATTTCGTCATGGTCAGCATGGGAGAAGACGGTCGTCCCACCGAAGTTCCACCCCTGATCTTAGATCCCAATGATCCTGCTGAGCAGATGGAGTGGGAAAGTGCAAAGAAACGCAGAGAGTTGCGGCTTCTCAGAAGAAAAGAAGGGTTTTAGATATCATACTATTTCTCTAATTTTTGCATTTAATATGAACCTGACAGCGGCTTATTTCATACTCTTTTCATCAATTCTTTCTTTAGTATGATTTTTGCCTCGTTCTGTTTCATACTATTTTCATGCATTCCGGTTTTAGTATGAAACTGGCATCCGTTTTCCTCATACTATTTTTGACAATTCTTTCTTTAGTATGATTTTTGCCTCGTTCTGTTTCATACTATTTTCATGCATTCCGGTTTTAGTATGAAACTGGCATCCGTTTTCCTCATACTATTTTTGACAATTCTTTCTTTAGTATGATTTTTGCCTCGTTCTGCGTCATACTATTTTCACACATTTCGGTTTTAGTATGAAACTGGCATCCGTTTTCCTCATACTTTTTTTACAAATTGTGTATTTAGTATGAATTTAGCCCTGTTACTGTTAAAAAACGCTAAAAAACCACGGCACCCTGCCGTGGTTTTGTCATTTTGTCATTCTCTATGCACTTGTCATTCTCTTGACATGCTCCTGTCATGCTCCTGTCATGCTCCTGTCATGCTCCTATCATTCTCTTACCATTCCTTAAAGCTGATGTTCAAATCTACTTCGCCCTGGATGCCGGGAACAGAACCGGTATCCGAATACTGCCAGACGGCGTATTCATATGGGAAATAGAGTGTGGGCGAATAGTAAGCATACCATTTATCCACATCTTCAAATTCAGACATATTGATTAATACGCTCCACATCTCCATATTGGCATAGATCATAGGCGTATAGCCTGCTTCTTTGATACGGTCTATGAAGACGTGCGCCATTTTGGTACGTTCTTCTACCGTAAGCTGGTTCATACGGCCATCCTTTGCGCCGGTCTTTTCCACATCATACACGACAGGATAGGTAACATCCAGTCCGGAAATGGCATCCAGCACCAGATTGGCTTCTTCCAGCGCTTCCTCTTCCGTAATTGCCTGGGAGAAAAAGTAGACGCCCACTTTAATGCCTGCTGCCGTAGCGCCTTTGATATTCTCCTGATACCTCTCATCCAGGCTGAGTCTGCCTTCCTGTCCATAACCTCTGACACCTACGCGGACAAAAGCATACTCCACACCGGATTCGGCTACCTTTTTCCAGTCAATATTCCCCTGATATTTGGATACATCGATGCCCTTGTGGGAGATAACCTGTCCGTCCTGTACATATTGAAGTTCACCGTTTTCCAGCACATTTAAGTTTTCCTGCACGAGTGTGCTCTGCTTTAAGTTACGGTCTATGGGGACAAAATGAAATACGCCGTTACTGATGACGACGATCTTGTCCTTGTAAATTGGCCGCAATGCTTCCAGCATTGTGGCGCCACCCTCCACTGATGCCTGCAGCTGGTCTAAGATTTCTGCGGATACCTGCTGCCTGGTAGTGGTTTCGGCTGTGGAAATAGCTTCCGCCAGCATCAGATCCACATCTTCTTTACTGTAGCTGATACCTTCCGGCTGAGCTGCCGCTTCCAGCGCCAGTTCTTCCTCCGCAGCCAGTTTTCTGTCCTCAATAATTTTATCATAAATAAGCAGTGCTGCAATGACTACAATGGTCATTGCAATCAGACAGCTGCCAATTGTTACGATATATAAAATCAATTCCTTTTTCTTTCGTTTCATGAATCCTCCTTGTTAAACAGCACGCAGGTTTCTTTCTCCCTGCATCTTGGATTTTACAGTGCCCTCACCCTATTTTAAGTATATCTTACTTCACGTTTGCTGTGAAGTAAAAATAAAAGGATTCATATAAAATTAAGATTATTCCGGGATTATGCCAGAAGATCCTCCCGCATACGCAGCAGAATTTTTTTCTCCATACGGCTTACCTGTACCTGACTGATTCCCATGCAGGCGGCTACCTCCGACTGGGTCTTGTCCTGAAAATACCGCATCAGGATAAGATTCTTTTCTTTTTCTCCCAGCGCCTCCAGCATCTGCTTCAGCATCAGATGATTGATGAGAGTTTCTTTTTCCGCATCATCGGCACGCTGTCCTCCCACCATCGTCCTGGCA
>JBJFCA010000182.1:0-2445 GCA_051888725.1 Lachnospiraceae bacterium | reverse complement strand
CTGCAACAAATATATTGACGAGACACAGCCCTGGGTACTTGCCAAGGAGGAAGAAAAGAAGGACCGCCTTTCCACTGTGCTTTACAATCTGGTGGAAAGCATTGCAATCGGTGCGTCCCTGCTGTCTCCGTTTATGCCCGAGACCGCAGAAAAGATTGTCGCACAGTTAAATACCTCTCTAAGAGATTTTACAAAGCTGACGGAGTTCGGTCTGTATGAAAGCGGTAACAGGGTAACGGCTGAGCCGGAGATTCTTTTTGCAAGACTTGACATGAAGGAAGTGGCAAAAAAGGAAGAAGAGCTTGCGGAAGCAATGGTTGCGGCAAAAGCAAAAGAAGAAGAGGAAGAGAAGGGGATTGACATCGAAGCTAAGCCTGAGATCAGCTATGAGGATTTTGCAGCCATGCAGTTCCAGGTAGGCGAGATCATTGCCTGTGAGGCAGTGCCCAAATCCAAAAAACTGCTTTGTTCCCAGGTAAAGATCGGCAGCAGTGTAAAACAGATCGTTTCCGGTATTAAGGCTTATTACACACCGGAAGAAATGGTGGGCAAAAAGGTTATGGTGCTGGTAAATTTAAAACCCGCAAAACTTGCAGGCGTCCTCTCAGAGGGTATGCTTCTTTGCGCAGAGGATGCGGAAGGAAATCTTGCACTGATGAAGCCGGAAAAGGACATGCCTGCAGGCGCTGAGATCTGCTAAAGGCTCTGCTAAATGTACAATAGAAAGAATGGGGTATTTCTATGAGAAAAGAAGAGTTTACGTTTGCTTCCCGAGATAATGTATCGAAAATCCACGCAGTCAGATGGCTGCCGGATCAGGACAATATTCAGGGCGTGATACAGATTGTACACGGTATGGCAGAATATGTGGAGCGGTATGAAGATTTTGCAAAATTCTTCACGGACAGAGGGTATCTTGTAACGGGGGAAGACCATTTGGGGCACGGCAAGTCCGTGCCCGAAGGCGGGGTAAAGGGTTATTTCTGCGAACAGGATCCTGCCACGGTGGTAGTCAGGGATGTGCACAGACTAAAAAAGATGACCCAGGAACTGTATCCGGGTGTGCCGTATTTCCTCGCAGGACACAGTATGGGTTCCTATATTACCAGAAATTATATCTCCAGATACGGTACCGGTATACAGGGAGCGGTGATTATGAGTACGGGCACCCAGTCTTCTTTGGAATTGACATTTTTTAGGGTGTGCATTGCAATAACGGGCTTATTTAAGGGTAAAAAGACGCCCAGCCGTTTTCTGGATAAGCTGGTTTTTGGCTCCTATTCCAAAAGAATTACATCCCCACGTACCCAATTTGACTGGCTGACCAAAGAAACAGATGTTGTGGACAGGTATATTGCGGATGATGAGTGTGGTTTTTGCTTTACTGCTAACGGATTTGCAACCCTATGCACGTTAATATCCAGGGCATGCAAACAGGAGAACATGAAAAAAATCCCCGGGACACTTCCGGTTTATATGATCTCAGGTGATGAGGATCCTGTGGGCGACTACGGCAGGGGAGTGAGAAAGGCTTATCAGGCCATGAAAGATGCCGGAATAGAGGACATAACCTTAAAAATATATCCCGGGGACAGACATGAACTGGTGAATGAAACCGACCGTATGACGGTATTGGAAGATATTGAGAATTGGTTGAAGTTACACCTTGTTAGATAGGTGCGTTTTTGTTATAATAAATCATGTTAACGTTTAAGGCGGCGAAAGAGGCTTTCATGAAGGATATACAGGATATACCTTATACAATCAGATGGGCGGAAGCACAGGATTGGCAGCCGGTCATGCAGCTGGTATGGCGGACATTTATGCGTTTTGAAGCGGCTGATTATACAGAAGAAGGAATTGCCAATTTTCAGGATTTCCTGACAAACGGAAAAATATACCGAATGTTTTTAAAAGGACAATACCCCATGCTGGTGGCTCTGGATGGCAGCCGGATCATCGGACAGATTTCAGTGCGGTGCAGGAACTTTATTTCCCTTTTGTTCGTGGATGAATCTTATCACAGGCGGGGCGTGGGAAGAGCACTGATTGAAAACATGGCCGTATATCTGAAGGACTGCGGAGAGGTCTTTATGTCTGTGAAAGCAGCACCTTATGCGGTTGATTTCTACCGCAAGGTAGGATTTCATGCCTGTGCACCGGAGGAAAGCTTTTCCGGTATCCGTGTGACTTCCATGGAGAGGTTTTTGTAGGTTGTAGAGTTCTTATGGGGAGAAAATGTAAAGGACGGCAAAAAAATGGGTAAATTATTTGACATGGACGGTCCCCTGATCCGGGGACTTAACAAATTAGCAGATCTGATGTGGTTAAACATTCTGACTATTATCTGTTGTCTTCCGGTTTTTACAGCGGGTGCAGCCATAACAGCGGCACATTATGTAGAACTGAAAATTCACCGGAATGAGGAAGGGTATATCACCCGGG
>JBJFCA010000181.1:0-11573 GCA_051888725.1 Lachnospiraceae bacterium | reverse complement strand
TGAAATGGGATTTCCAAGGGATGTGGCAGACCGGATTATCTTCATGGATGATGGCTATATTGTAGAAGAAGAGAAACCGGAAGAGATGTTTGCACACCCCAAAACCGAACGATGCAAGAACTTTCTTGCCAGTGTATTGTAAGGGAAGTGACAGACATGTATCCGTGTTTACATATTGATCTGGATAAAATTGCAGAAAATGCAAGGACGATGAAAGAACTTACAGGAAGGTACGGGATAGAAATCACGGGGGTCACGAAAGTTTTTGGCGGAGAACCCCGGATTGCCTCCACACTGACAGCACAGGGAATCAGGAAGCTGGGAGATTCCCGAATTGAAAATATAAAAAAGTATGCATCCTTGGACTGTGAAAAATGGCTGATTCGCATGCCTTCCATTTCAGAGGCAGAGGATGCAGTCCGGTACTGTGATGTTACGGTGAATTCGGAAATAGAAACGCTGGAAGCATTAAACCGTGCCGCCCTGCATCAGGGTAAAATACATAAGGTAATACTCATGGCAGATCTCGGGGATCTTCGGGAAGGGTACATAAAGGAAGAGGAGCTTGCACGGGCAGCTGCATATGTTAAGGCAAAGAAAGGGTTAGAGTTGTATGGCTTGGGAACAAATCTGACCTGTTTTTCGTTTATACAGTCCGATGAGGAAAAGATGAACAGGCTGCTTACGCTGGCAGGAAAATATGATGCGGCAACATGTATCAGCGGCGGTAATTCCGCTACCCTGCGCCTTATGCTCAACGGCGGCATTCCGGCAGGAATCAATAACCTGCGTCTGGGCGAATCCGTGCTTTTTGGACGAGAGCGTGCTACATATCAGTATCTTCCCGGTACCCACAATGACACATTCATCCTGGAAGCGGAGATTATCGAAGCCAAAGAAAAGCCTTCCATGCCAATCGGGACGATTGGTGCAGACAGCTATGGACACACGCCCACCTTCATTGACCGTGGTATCCGTAAAAGAATCATCTGCGCACTGGGAAAACAGGATGTGGATGTGGAAACCATGTGGCCGGTTGATCAGGGCGCAGAAATCATCGGTGCAAGCAGTGATCACTTAATTGTTGACGTGACGGATGCTGACCGCCATTTCAAAGTAGGAGAGACCATCCGGTTCCGCCTGGGATATTTTGCCGTCATGAGAGCATTTACCAGCAGTTATGTGGAAAAACGGTTTTATGCCAGTAAGACATCGGGGATAGGAAAGGTAGGATAATGTATATGACATATATGACGGAAGAGGAAAAGAAAGACCTGATTTCCTTTGCACAGGATATTATAAAAATAAAAAGTTATAGCGGCAAAGAAAAAGAAGTCGCAGAGCGTATTAAACTTGAGATGCAAAAACTGGGATATGACGAGATCCTTGAGGACGGCTCCGGTTCCGTAATCGGTGTACTGGGAAACGGTCCTTATCATCTGCTTTTTGATTCCCATATGGACACCGTAGCGGTGACGGAGGAGGCGAAATGGGATTATCCGCCATTTGGTGCACAGATCGATGACGGAAAGCTATACGGGCGTGGTGCCAGCGACATGAAGTCCTCTCTTGCGGCCAGCGTCTATGCCGGTGCGATGATGAAAAAGAACGGAGCGCTGGAAGGAAAGACCGTGTATGTCTGTGGTTCGGCACTGGAAGAAGATTATGACGGGGAAGGTACTTATCAGGCAATCACGGAAAACCATTTACGATTGGATGCGGTAGTAATCTGTGAACCGACCCATTTAAAGATTTCCATGGGACAGAGGGGACGCTCCGTATTCCGCATTCATACCGAAGGCATTTCCGCACACGGAGCTGCACCGGAGAAAGGCGTGAATGCGGTTTATAAAATGGCGGAAATCATTGACAGAATCCATAAGCTCAGTGATGAATTGATGAGCCGGGAAGGAAAACACGGCAGTATTGTATTAAGTAAAATTGAAAGTACGGCTGTTTCCATCAATGCAGTACCGGATTCCTGCACCATTTATCTGGACAGACGTACCACGGTGGAAGAAGATGAAGCATACCTGACAGAAGAAATGAACCGGCTGGTGGCAGGTACCGGCGCGACATGGGATGTTTATGATGTAAAGGGAGAGAGCTATAAAGGAAACCCGGTGCTTTTGCATTCCCTGCTTCCCGCCTGGGAAATTGAGGAATCCCATCCACTGGCAAAGGGTGCCATGGCCTGCTTTCAGGATTTGTTCCGGGAAGCACCTGAATTGTATTATTGGGATTTTTCCACAAACGGTGTGGCAACTGCCGGTAAACTGCATATCCCCACAATCGGTTTTGGCGCAGGCATCGAAAAAATGGCACACCAGACCAACGAATACTGTCCGGTGGATGATTTGGTGAAGGCTTGTGAATATTTCAGCAGACTGCCCCTTTTTCTGTAGGTAATCTGCAAAAAGAAAGGATAAAAGGTAAAGAAAATGGGTAAGCACTTTGTGGTAACGATCAGTCGTGAGTTTGGTGCCGAAGGGCATGAAATCGGGAAAATACTTTCGGAAAGACTGGGTGTCAAGTTATATGACAAGGAACTGCTGGCAAGAGCGGCAACCAGAAGCGGCGTGGATGTCAGTTCCGTATGCGGCTATGACGAAACCGTGGAAAAAAGATTTATGGAGCCGTACCTGGGCGTAGGCAGATCCTCTCAGGAAGATGTGCTTTTCCGCCAGGAGGCGCAGCTGATACGGGATTTATACGCCAAGGAATCCTGCATCATCATTGGACGTCTGTCCGATTATATTCTGCATGACGAACCGGATGTGATGAGTGTTTTTATCAATGCACCGGAAGAGTTCCGCATCAACAATATCATGAATAAGCATCATATCTCAGCCAAGGAGGCCAAGAAGCTGGTGCGCCGTATGGATGCGGCCAGAGACAATTACTACCATTTTTATTCCATGGGAAAATGGAGTCACAAAAAGAAAAAAGACATGATACTGAACCGGGAAACCTTCGGTGTGGAAGGGTGTGCAGATATTCTGGAAGCCATGGTCAGGACAAAAACCAAAACCAAAACAGGAGGCACTGAAAAGTGATAGAGATTGTACAAAATAAACATGCAGACATCAGCGGCGGTGAAACAGAGGGACTTTCCATAAAGGATGCAGAAAAAATCAGGCATTTTCATGAGAGCTTTCCTATTTATAAGGAAACACCGCTGGTGAACCTGCAGAACCTGGCGAAAGAGCTGGGCGTGGGAGCAATCTATGTAAAAGATGAATCCTACCGTTTCGGGCTGAATGCTTTTAAGGTTCTGGGCGGAAGCTATGCTATCGGCAATTATATAGCAAAAAAAATCGGTATGGATATAGATGACCTGCCTTATGAAAAAATGATTTCCGATGAAGTGCGGCAAAAGACGGGAGCTCTTACCTTCATTTCCGCTACAGACGGCAATCATGGAAGAGGCGTGGCATGGACGGCACATGAACTGCATCAGAAGTCTATTATTTTAATGCCCAAAGGCAGTGCGGCGGAAAGACTGGAAAACATCCGGAAAGCAGGCGCTGAGGCAGAGATTACGGATTTGAATTATGATGATGCGGTACGCCTTGCCAACAGGATGGCAGAGGAAAACGGCTATGTGATGGTACAGGATACAGCGTGGGACGGATATGAGGATATTCCTACCTGGATCATGCAGGGCTATATGACGATGGCGTATGAGGCATATCTGCAGCTTAAGGATGTGGTACCCACACATATTTTTATCCAGGCCGGCGTCGGGTCATTGGCAGGGGCGGTAATCGGCTTCTTCAGCGGCGTTTATAAAGACCGGAAACCGGTCATGACGGTGGTGGAACCGGATCAGGCAGCCTGTGTTTACAAAACCATGAAGGCGGATGATGGACAGCGGCATACCGTTACCGGGGATATGGCAACCATTATGGCAGGGCTTGCCTGTGGAGAACCCAATACGGTCAGCCTGAAAATACTCAGACAGTACGGAGACAATTTTCTCTCCTGCCCGGACTATACGGCAGCGCAGGGCATGCGCATTCTGGGAAATCCTCTTGGAAGCGACAGGAAGGTGACGGCAGGTGAAAGCGGTGCGGCTGCATTTGGTGCAGCAATGGAAATCCTGCGTGATCCGGATTGCCAAACCTTAAAGGAAAAACTGGGTCTTAATGAGAATTCCAGAATTCTTTTCTTTAACAGCGAAGGTGACACGGATAAAGAGAACTACCTAAGAATCGTATGGGATGGTCTTTATCCCAGAGCATAAAATTTATATTTCAGAAGGGAAAGACATAAGTATGACGGAAAAATGGGATGATAAAGTAATTGCACTGGCGCAAGATCTGATCCGCTGTAAAAGTTACTCCGGAGAGGAAGACCGGACGGTTTCCGCACTGAAAGATTACATGGAAAAAACCGGTGTATATGATGACGTAACAACGGATGTATACGGCAATATTATCGGACATATTAAGGGCAGCAGACCCGGCTTAAAGCTTCTGTTCGACGGACACGTGGACACTGTTCCGGTGGGAAATCCCGCAGACTGGAAGCATGATCCTTTTGCCGCCGTGGTGGAAGACGGAAAGCTCTACGGCAGGGGAGCTGCGGATATGAAGGGAGCGGTTGCGGCATTCACGGTCGCCGGAGAACGTTTTGCAAAGGAAACCGGGAAAGATTTTGCCGGTGATATTTATATTGCCGGTGTGGTACATGAAGAATGCTTTGAAGGTGTGGCAGCCAGAAAAATCAGCGAGCAGGTAAAACCGGATGTGGTGGTAATCGGGGAAGCCTCCGAACTGAATATTAAGACAGGACAGAGAGGCCGTGCGGAAATCGTAGTGGAGACTTTTGGTGTGCCGGCACACTCCGCAAATCCGGAAAAAGGTGTGAATGCTGTTTATAAAATGTGCAAAGCCATACAGGCAATCCGGGAGATTACTCCTCCCGTTCAGGACCGGCTGGGCAAGGGCATTCTGGAGCTTACCGATGTAAAGTCCTCTCCTTATCCGGGCGCTTCCGTGGTGCCGGAATACTGCCGTGCAACCTATGACAGACGGTTGCTGGTAGGCGAAACAAAAGAAAGTGTACTGGCGCCTGTTATTGAAAAACTGGAGCAGTTAAAGGCAGCAGATCCGCAGTTTCAGTTCCGGGTTTCCTATGCGGAGGGAAGAGAACGCTGTTATACCGGAAATGAGATTACGGGCGAAAGATTCTTCCCGGGATGGCTGTTTGGGGAGAAGGATGACTTTGTGGTAAAGATAAAGGATGAACTGGAAAACATGGGCTTTCATCCTGCCGTTACCACCTACAATTTCTGCACAAACGGCAGCCATTATGCGGGGGAAGCCGGAATCAGAACCATTGGCATGGGTCCTGCCTGCGAAAGCCTTGCCCACACCATTGATGAGTATGTTACGGTTTCCGATCTTCAGGCAGTATCCCTGTGTTATGTGGGAATCATGAAGGCATTATTGCAGGAATAACAGAAACAAATTTATAGAATAAAATCATAAGGAAAGCCGAGGTACCCCCAGAGTGCATCTCGGCTTTCCGTGTACCCGGATGAAAACGTATACAAACGTAAAACAGGAAGAAATTTCTTGAAAATACCGTGCTTTTCCTCTATATTTGTTATAACGGACATGTTATTTTGAGGGAAGGATAGCGAGGAATCTTATGTACGAACAGGAGAAACAGCGGGCAACGCATCTTTTGGTTTTAATCGTTTATACTATTTTTACAATTGTACTGGCAGTAGAGTCCTATCTTATGGGCTGGGAGCCTGGAGCCGTCGTGTTGCTTCTGCTGGGGCTTGCGGCAAGCTGGGTTCTGCACATAACGGGAAAAGTACCGGCGTCAATCAGACTTTGGTTATATTATATTTTAACCATGCTTGCATTTTTCTTTTATGGAACGCATGAGAGCAGTATCTATGATCTGGCAACGCTTATGGTTATGATCATTATTCTGTATTCCGCTACGGAAATGTACAGTTTTATCAGGCTTTGTGTGCTGGTATATATTCTTACCCTGTGTTATGATTTCGTGTTTGTACTTGGAGGCTCCATAGAGATTACGGTGCTTTCCGTTACGCGAATCCTCTTTCACCTTCTGATTGTCTGCACAGCGGGACAGCTGATAAAGATCACGATTCAAAAGCAGAAAGACGAGCGAAAGAATACAAAAGAAAAAATTGCCGAGCTGGAGGAGACGAACCGCCGGACAGAGGATTTTATGGCAAATGTATCCCACGAGCTTCGTACACCGATTAATGCGGTTACGGGTATTACGTCGGTTATGCTCAAAAATGAAGAGGATGAAGAGAAAAGGAAGGATATTTTTGCAATACAGATGGCCGGTTACAGACTGTTTAACCAGATTGAAGACATTCTGGATTATACAGAGATCGATACCGGCAGAATTACGGTAAGTGAAGACAATTACATGATTTCTTCTGTTGTCAATGATATTATCACGGAAAACCGGCTGTCAGAGAAAAGAAATATGCAGGAACTTATCTTTGACATTGATGCAGGCATTCCTTCGGTACTTTTTGGGGATGGAAAGAAAATCAAAAAGGTTCTGAAGCACCTTATTGACAATGCTGTGAAATTTACCAGAAAAGGCGGCGTATATGTCAGAATCTATACAATACATAAGTCTTACGGCGTGAACCTTTGCATTCAGGTAAAAGATACCGGCATCGGTATTGCAAAGGAAGATCTCGGGAGAATTACGGAGCGGTTCTATCAGTCAAACGGTGGCAGAAACCGGAGAGCCGGAGGACTGGGGCTGGGACTTCCGATTGTATACGGTATGGTTCAGGCCATGCAGGGATTCATACAGGTGGAAAGTATGGAGGGAAAGGGTACTACGGTCTGTGTCAGTGTTCCCCAGAAGGTGGTGGACGAGGCTCCCTGCATGGTGGTAAACAACCGGAAAAATTTATGCCTTGCCTGCTTCCTGATGTCAGGTAAATACTCGGTTCCTGAGGTCAGGGAATTTTATAATGCGATGATTTCCCATATGGTGCAGGGACTGGACCTTTTGCTGCATCGTGTTTCCAATATTGATGAACTGGAAAATCTGTCATCTACTTACCGGCTGACACATTTGTTTATCGGCAAAGAAGAATACGAGGAGAATCAGTATTATTTTGAGGATACCAATCAGAATACAGAGGTCATTGTGGTGGCGGATGATGGGTTCAGTCTGCCCAAAGGCAGCAGGGTAAAGATACTGCGGAAACCTTTTTACTGCCTGTCGGTTATCAACATACTGAACACGGCATTTTTGAAGAAAACTGAGACGTTACAGGAAAAGCACATGATTTGCCCCGGCGTCAGGGTGCTTGTAGTGGATGATGAACCGATGAATCTGATGGTGGCAGAAGGAATGTTGAAAAACTACCGGATGAACGTGAAAACGGCAGACAGCGGAAAGAAAGCGGTCAGACTTTGCGAAAATGCAGATTTTGACCTGGTATTCCTGGATCATATGATGCCGGAAATGGATGGCGTGGAAACATTAAAGCAGCTGAGAAAGCTGAATGCGGATTCTGGTCGTCCGCTTACGATTATTGCTTTTACTGCCAATGCGGTGAGCGGCGCAAGAGAAATGTTCCTGCGGGAGGGCTTTGATGAATTTATATCCAAGCCCATTGAACTCTTTGAACTGGAAAGAGTGTTAAGAAAAGTACTTCCGAAATCAGCCATTATGTACGAGGAGGAAAGCAGCGAAAAGAATACGGAAACAGGTCCTGAAACGGATTCCGGAACGGAGCCCGAAACGGATATTGAGATGGTTTCTGAAACGGTTTCTGAAACAGGTAAAAAGGCGCAGACGGAAGAACAGCCGGTCATGGCGGCCCTTGAAAGCCTGGGGATTCATACCCGCAGCGGTCTGCAGTACAGTCAGGGAGACAGGGATTTTTATCTGGAGCTGCTTACAAAATTTGCGGACGGATATGCGTCAAAAGAGACGGAACTGAATGACTTTTTCCATCAGGAGAACTGGGATGATTACCGGATTCAGGTACACGCACTCAAAAGCTCATCTAAGCTGATCGGAGCGGATACGCTTTCCACGATGGCAAGGGAGGCGGAGGAAGCGGCAAGCCGGCACGATGCAGATTATATCAAAAAGCATCATGAGGCACTCTTAGAGCAGTATAAAGAGGTGGCACATCATATCATGGAGGTGATGAAACCCTCCGAAGATGCGGAGACCAAGGTGCTTGCGGACATAGAACAGGAAGAACTGCTGGAACGTCTGAAAGAAGTGACAGAGAGTCTGGGTGCTTATGAAATAGACCGTGCGGAAGAACAGCTTTCAGAACTGACCCTCACCCGATGCGGGGACATTGTAGTCCGGGAGCTCCTTCATGATGTCTGTCGTGATGTAGAGGATTTTGAATTTGATGCAGCAATTTTAAAGCTTGAGAATATAATCAGCAGTACGGAAAGAGGTGAGAACGGATGAGTCCAAAAAAACTGATTCAGGCAATATGGGATCATAATCTCAGTCTGCAGGAGCGAATGTTCCGTCTTCTTGTGATGATTGGACTCGCCGGTCTTGCGATAGGCATTATAGTTGGTATTCTGGCAGGGGAAAACATGATGAATGTGATTCCCATGATGATTGCTTTTTTTATTTTCTTTGGGATCACCTGCTTTTCCATTCATTTCAGAAAGATCCAGCTTGGGGCCGTAATCATTTCAATTATCATTATATTTTTTGTGCTGCCGTTTAATTTTCTGACAGGAGGCGGCATCTACGGAGGCGGGCCGATCTGGCTTTTGTTTGGTGTGGTCTATGTGTGCCTGGTGGTAGAGAGAAAAATCAAATATGTTCTGATTGCCGGAAGTCTGCTTGTGCAGGCAGCCTGTTACTATATTGCCTACTTCTATCCGGAATTTACCATAGCCCATACGATACAGGTGGCGTATATCGATTCCTTTGCCGTACTCATTATCGTGAGTTTACTGACATGCGGTATGATTCTGTTCCAGAATGCGATTTACCGGGAAGAAAACGCCATCGCCCGGAAACAGAAAAAAGAAATCGAAGAGCTGAACCGGATGCAAAACAGCTTCTTCTCCAGCATGAGTCATGAAATCCGGACCCCAATCAATACCATTATCGGACTGAATGAAATGATTCTCCGGGAGGATGTGTCCGACGAAGTGGCGGCAGATGCAAGGAGCATTCAGGGTGCCAGCAAAATGCTGCTTACCCTGATCAATGATATATTGGATATGTCAAAGATCGAATCCGGCAAAATGGAAATCATTCCGGCCGCGTATGATGTGGGCTCCATGCTGTCCGATGTTGTGAATATGATCTGGGTGCGGGCAAAAGAAAAAGGACTGGAATTCCATATTGATGTGGATCAGACGATACCGTCACAGCTGTTTGGCGACGAAGTGCGGATTAAACAGATTCTGATCAATATATTAAATAATGCGGTAAAATATACATCCGAAGGTTCCGTTACCTTATCCATTCAGTGCAAGAACCAGGAAAATGGCAATGTTTACATCTCTTATTCCGTAACAGATACCGGCATGGGAATCAAAAAGGAGAATATTCCGTTTCTGTTCAGTGCCTTTAAGAGAGTGGATGAAGGAAAGAACCGCTATATTGAAGGAACCGGTCTGGGACTTTCCATTGTAAAGCAGCTGGTGGAACTGATGGATGGCGATATTGCAGTCAACAGCGTGTATACGAAGGGATCAACGTTTATCGTCACGCTGCCCCAGAAGATTATTACGGATGCGGAAATCGGTGAACTGGATCTTGAGACCCGGCATACCATGAACGTAAGGGAGCATTATAAGCAAAGCTTTGAAGCCCCCAAGGCGCGTATTCTGATCGTGGATGATAATGAGACCAATCTCATGGTTGAGGAAAAGCTTTTACGGGCTACCAGAGTGCAGATCGATACGGCCATAAGTGGCGCCCGATGTCTGAAAAAGACCCAGCAGAACCACTATGATGTTATTTTAATGGATCATCTGATGCCTAAAATGGACGGCATAGAATGTCTGCATGCCATACGGAGTCAGACAGGAGGCTTAAACCAGAATACGCCGGTTGTGGTTCTCACGGCAAATGCAGGCGGTGAGGAAAGAGCGCTATACAGAAGGGAAGGCTTTGACGGCTATCTCTTAAAGCCGGTCAGTGGCATACAGCTGGAGACTGAGCTGTTAAGACATCTGCCCAAGAGCCTTGTGAGCAAGATCAATACGGCAGGTTCCGCCGGGGTAGTGGAAGCTCCTGTACTGGCACACAAGAAAAAAATGCCCATTATGATTGCTACGGACAGTACATCCGATCTGCCCAGACATCTGTTAGAAAAGTATCAGATTGCGACCATACCGTTTCATGTATGTACCGACGGCGGTGATTTCCTTGACGGTGTGGAAGTGGAGACAGACGGTATTCTTTCCCGTATCAATGCAGGAGAAAAGCATGTAAGGTCACAGGCACCGGATGTAAAGGATTATGAGGAGTTTTTTGCGGAGCAGCTTACGAAAGCCCAGTATATTATCTTTATTTCCATAGCCCGCAATGTCAGCCGGGGATATGAAAATGCATCAGAGGCTGCCAAAGCCTTTGACAATGTAATGGTGATGGATTCCGGGCATTTATCCAGCGGAACGGGCCTTCTGGCACTGTGTGCGGCAGAGTATGTGACAACCGGAATGAGCAGCGAAGCTATTGTTAAAGAACTGGAAGAGCTTAAGAAACGCATCCGTACCAGCTTCATTGTAACCAGTACGGGATATCTGGCACGGTCGGGAAGAATTTCAGAAAAAGTAGATAAGCTGTGTCAGGCGTTTATGCTTCATCCGGTCATCCGTTTGAAAAACAGCAGTATGAAGGTAGGAGCAATTCACATCGGAACCCGGGAATATGTATGGAAAAAATATGTGAAATCGGTATTTCATGTCACGCATAATATTGATAAAAAAACATTGTTTATCACATATGCAGGTCTGACAACGGAAGAATTAAAGGAAATTGAAGAACAGGTGAAGAAGCAGATTTCCTTTGAGAATATTATTTATCAGAAGGCTTCGCCGGCTGTTTCAACAAACTGTGGGCCGGGGACCTTCGGATTGCTTTTCATGCTGAAGGATTGAAACCGGAAATGTGAGGTATTAAAATGAAAAAAAGGCTCAGATCAATTGGTGTACTGCTTACGGTGGCGATGCTGTTGTCAGGATGCGGGGGCAATGAGCAAACGGAGTCCCCGGTTCTTGAGCAGGGACAGTCAGATTTACAATACGTGCAGGAAAAGGGAACGCTTGTTGTAGGTATCACGGACTATGCACCTATGGATTATCAGCAAGATGAGGGCTGGACAGGGTTTGATGTCGATCTGGCGAAGGCATTTGCGGACAGCCTTGGCGTTACGTTACAGTTCACGGAAATCGACTGGAATCAGAAAACGGAACTTCTGGAAAAGGGAAGTATTGACTGTATCTGGAACGGAATGACAATGACGGAGGAACTGCAGGAAACCATATCCTGTTCCGATCCCTATCTGTCAAATGCACAGGTGGTTGTGTTAAAAAGAACTGTGG
>JBJFCA010000180.1:0-2452 GCA_051888725.1 Lachnospiraceae bacterium | reverse complement strand
TCTGTGCTTCCTCCGTTTCTTAAATTCTCGCCCTAACATACTCTAAATCTCCTGTATAAGGGGTATCCACCAGATACCAGTTACGGGCAATATCCATTTCCATCCGGGTTTTTACCCATTTGTCATCAACCTTGACTTCTAAGCATTCTCCACAATGGAACCCGGTATGTTCCCATAAATCTGATACCAACAATCCATATCTGCCATTCTCACTGTTATAGCCCAGTCTGCCTTCAATCTTCTTTTCTTTATTTGCCATAGCCATCCCTCCCGATATACTGCTTTGATTTGTTTTCAACTGCTTTTCTTTATCAAATGTTTCTCTACTTCGTATCTCCGCTATTCTTTGATCTGATATAGCTGATACTCTAACTGCTGAATACAGTATCAAATAACTGCCGCAATAAGAATTATTACGAGGACATCAATTAGCACTTTGCTCATACAATCTCTTCAATAAAAAGCCTTTTTAAATCCTATCATGATGCATGAAACAGGTCATTATGTGGCACTTAAAATGCTTGAATGATTTTTTCCGTCGCTTTTTCTCGTCGCTTTTTTCGTCACTTTTTTAGCGACGAATTATTTTAATTTGTGCATTTTTCCTTTTGTTTTACCATTATCAACAAGCTTCTCAAGTCCAACCAATTCCTTCAATAATTCTTTTGTTCTGGTATCCTTGAGTCCCAGATTACGCAAAGACCCGTAGCACGCTGCAAGCACCGCACGCTCTGCCTCGCTCGGGGAGCTCGGCAGCTTTGGGAAAAAGGAATGCTCTTTTGTGTCAAGCCATTACGGAATTAGAAGAACAAGTGTCCTTATTGTGATATTCATAAAGACGGTCATACCTATCCTGATAAAAAGACCGAATATGAATATAATGAAATGGAAGGCGACCACGTAGTCCCTTGGTCAAAGGGCGGTAAAACCGAAGAAAATAACTGTCAGATGCTTTGTAAATGGCATAATGGTTATAAGTCGGCTAATTAAGAGTTTTAAGAAAATCTAATAAGACAAATATGGAACTAAAAAAGTACCCGTTTCTCTTGATTGAGAATTGGGTGCTTTTTTAGTTTAACGTTGGTACTTTCACTACTCTCCCATTGTTTTTGATATTACAAATAAATACTGCATCAACTTTGTTTTTCTGTAATATTCTCTACTCTCCCACATTCATTATCATAGCTGAATAAAACAATAAAAGTCATTGCTTAATAAAACAGACAATGACTTTTTGAAATAAAATTGTTTCACCGTGAAACTGTTTTGGATATTTTATTTTATTACACTACTACTCTCTCACTGCCTTGAAAAGAATAAGGGCACCCTTTTGGATGCCCTTATTTTTAATTTTCTCTTGAAAGTTGAATGATAACATAATAGCCGTAGCCGTTGGTGGCAATACCGATACCAACTTTGTTCACATTGGCATACAGTAAATCTTCTTTGTGAGCAGGGGAACGGTCAAACTGTGCGATGATGTTATCTGCCAGTTCTTCGTTGGTTAAGTCTACCCACATATTGTTTGACAACATATCTTCTGACCTTGATAAGTGTCCATCCCATCTTTCTGTTAATACGGTGTGACCGGGATAAATCATACTTTCAACCGCCCGATACATACATTCTTCTTCTAACCAGTAGTCCCACGTTACTTCGCCTACACCGTTAGCTACACGATATTCATTTAAGGCACGAAGCACTTCGTTTCTGGCTAAGGACTGTTCGTATTTTACATTGACCGTAAACGTCGGATAAGATTCCACTTCCATGGTAACTTCTTCATCTGCACTCATTTCAACCGTTTCTAACTGGTTTTCGCTGACACTCTCATTTGCAGGCTGTTCATCTTTCACATTAACCGTAGGTGCCGGATTAGCCTCAACTTCCATGGTAACTTCTTCATCTGCGTTCATCTCAACCGTTTCTAACGTGGTATCAGACTCCGTTTTTAGTCCGTACCGGCTCATGATTTCTTTGAATTCTTTGGAATAAGCAAAACCATGCATGACTTCATCTCGGCTTTTTCCGCTCGCAAGAACCTGTAGCCAGTATGCTTTTCCTGTCGCATCCGAAGAACGGTCTAAGAATGTCTGATAACATACTTCCACGAACTGTTCGTTCGAAAGGTTCTTTTCCTGAAATTCTTTTGAATGAAAGAATGCCTGTGCGACATCCAAAGCGGTTGTCTGCTTTGTATTTATTAAATGGCACCAGTATTCCACACCTTCGGTTTCTCCGGTTCTGCCAAGTGCTTTTGTATAATTTCTTAATACAAAGTTTCTGACACCTGCATTGTAGATGTTGGATTCATCCCGTTCCATGGTGCCTCTTGCAATCCCATAACTGTCACACAGGTTTGCAAATTCTTTGGAATTTACAAAACCGGATAATACATAGGTTCTGCTGTAACCTTTATTTAATACGCCAGTCCAGCATTTCCATCCTTCCG
>JBJFCA010000179.1:0-2472 GCA_051888725.1 Lachnospiraceae bacterium | reverse complement strand
ATTAAAGATGCTTCTGGATATGGGAAAGGATGGAAACGGCGAGGAAGTGTTCGGTTATCTGATGGACGATATGCTGTATCTGGCAGCACTCATAGATCTGCAGTGTGATTTCCTTCGTATTGCAAAACTGCAGGGCAACAAGCTCCCGACAGGATTCGACTGCTTTTCGGAAACAGTCAGAGAGATGGCAGATGAAACGTTGGCAAAGTGGGAAGTGTATGCACAGCCGATGGTGTAATGCAGAGCATCAAAGGAGTTGGTGACAATGCAAGAACATGAATACCGGGGACGGGATAAAACCGTAAAGAAAATGAGCCGGGAAGGGCTTATGGAAGAAAATCTGCAAAGCCGTGAATCTGTCATGGTCAGCCAGAGGGAGCGGGAAAGCCTGACACTGCCCGGACAGGCAGTTGATTCTATTGATTTTCAAAGTTCCCGGAATCATCGTAAAGAAGAGCCAGAAGCCCAGACAAGGCGAAAGCTGTATGTTTCGGATTTAAAAAAAACAGATCAAGATAACCGGATGCAGGAACAGTCCGCAGGTGAAGATGATAAGGAAACAGAAGCACCGAGAGGAATTTCCGATCATTCCGCACGGATGGAAGGAATCCGGGGACACCCGTCGGGAAGTCAGTATGCACAGGCTGCCGCAGAAATCAGCCATAACCGAAAGAAACAGCAGGTGCAGACTTTCGCACGGAAAGAAAAGGAAAATCAGGCTGCAGTGCAGGGCAAAGAAGCTGACAGCAGGAAGGAAAGCGGCAGATACCGTGAGAACCAGCAGGCGGCAGAACACTCACTGGACGGATTCCGTGAGGAAATAAAGCAAAAGACGAGGCGGGAACAGCTTCGGAAAGAACAGCAGAAAAAAGTATCAAGACTTTCTTTCGGTGATGAAGAAGGAGGTATGGTGCGTGGAGCCGGAGCGGGCATGGCTAAAAAAGCTGCATCCATGGCGGCTGGTACTGCTTCGGTATACTTGCATGGAAAAGGGCATGAAGCAGAACAGGACAATGCTGCGGTGGAAGGTTCCCACAAAGCGGAGCTGATGGCAGAAAATGCCCTACGGTATACCTTACACAGGACAAACCGTGGGCTTCACAGAAGAGGTTCACGTCTGCAGGAGGATTCCATAGAAGCGGCTCATAAAAGCAGGCTGCAGTATGAAACTGTACAGGAGGCAGGGAAAAGCGCAGGAAAGCAGGCTGCCCAGATTGAACAGGAGAAAAAACGTGCAATCCGTCGTTTCTGGCAGAAGCAGAGATACAAAAAAGCATATCAGGCGGCAAAAGAGGGAGAGCAGGCAACACAGATTTCTATCCAGACGTCGCAGACTTTCCTTGTAAAAACAAAAAAAGCGGTGGAAGCGGTCATCCGGCGGAACCGGAGCCTTCTTGGTGCGGCTGCAGTAGTAATCCTGCTGTTTGTGCTGGCGGCTACCAGCCTGTCAAGCTGTTCTGCATTTCTACAGGGAGGTACAACTACAGTGGTCGGGACAACCTATCCCAGTACGGATGAGGACATTTATGCAGTGGAAAATGCCTACAAGACTTTGGAAAATGCACTCAATGCCCAGATCAACAGCATGGAATCCAGACATCCAGGATATGATGAGTACCGTTATCAGGTGGATGAAATATCCCATAATCCTTATCATCTAATCTCCTATTTTACAGCAAAATATGGAGAGTTTACTTATGAACAGGTAAAGGATGAAGTCGAAGAAATCTTTCGCCAGCAATATGGAATCTCCACGGAGAGTACAAGGGAAACCGTAACGGAAACAAGGACTGTGCGGGTAGGGGAATCTCTGGGGCAGGTAGTGACCAGCGGATATTGTAACTGCTCCATCTGTTGTGGAGTGTGGTCTGGAGGTCCGACGGCCAGCGGTGTGTATCCGACAGCAAACCATACCATCGCTGTGGATGCTGCGAATCCTTTTGTTCCGATGGGCACGAAAATCATCATGAACGGTGTGGAGTATGTAGTGGAGGACACAGGGAACTTTGCACGGTACGGTGTGCAGTTTGATGTTTATTATGGAGACCATGCTTCTGCGTCCGCACATGGTCACCAGACATGGGAAGCATACATAGCAGACAGCAATGGAAGCCGAGAAGTTGAAGTGACCAGTACCCATGAGGTCAATCGTCTTGATGTGTCACTTACGAACCATAATCTGGATGCAGTGCTTCGGCGTCGCATGGATGAAAATGAAGAAAAGCGGTACGACATTTATAACACTACCCTTGGAAACAGGGATTACCTGTTTGACAATGTGCCTTCTTATGGAGGCGGTGGATTTGGTTATGACATTCCTGCAGAAGCATTGTCAGACCGGAAATTTGCCAATATGATCCGGGAAGCGGAGAAATATCTTGGGTATCCGTATGTATGGGGCGGTTCGTCACCTTCTACCAGTTTTGACTGTTCCGGTTTTGTGAGCTGGGTGATCAATAACTGTGGAAATGG
>JBJFCA010000178.1:0-11711 GCA_051888725.1 Lachnospiraceae bacterium | reverse complement strand
GGAAGATTGTGTGATTGAACTGGTAAGCTTTGACGAATCTTCCGCAATTTATGAAGTAAGCGTAACAAAGCCGGGCACTTATACTTTAGATGCCGGTGTATGGTCAGATGCATACCGGAAAACGATCTTAGGCAGCACCATTGCAGTAAATGCAGTTGAAACACCCTGTGTAAGAAGTATGAAGGTGCAGAATACCTCAAAAGAACCTGCTGAGTTCTTAGAGGAAGATAAGCTTTTGCTGGATGCTGCAAAGGACATCGGGACAACCATAAACTTAAAGGCATTCACCTATGATTATGCAGAAAATGAAGTGGATGCACCTAAATTAATCTGGACAACCACAGACAAGACAGTGGCACAGATTACACCTGCAGGCAAGAACGATACACAGAACGCAAAGCTTCTCATTAAAGGGGAAGGAAATGCGATTATTACCGTAAAGAGTACCGATGCTGCAGGAGCAAGCTATTCCTTTATCGTAGAAGTAAAAAATATTGCACCGCATGTAGACGGCAATAAAGTCTCTGTCAATACGGCACTGGATTACACGATTTCCGAAGGCCGGGAGATTGCCTACAAGTACTATGGTTTCACAGAAATTGTAGAAGCATATGACAATAAGGTCACAGACTGGAAATTCTATCAGAAGACCCAGAAGACCTTTGCAAAAGAACAGGAAAAAGGATTGGCGGCAACCGTATTTAATTTCTATGAAAGAATGGGAGTCGGAGACAAGAGAGACATTCTCATTATGCCGGCCGATGCTGATTTAAAGAGCGGCAAATATGAAATGTGGCTTGTCATTGAAACAGAAGCAGGCAGCGAAGCGTATGCCTATCCGGTAACGGTAACGGTTATGAATAAGCCTATGAAGGTAAAAGCAGTTTCTGACAACATTAATACTTTCTATATGCTGAAAGAAAATGATGATATTGCCTATACCTTTACGGGAGATTATATTAATAATCCTACCGTGAACTGGATCGATGATGCGAAGGAGGCTGTCGGCTTCGGAGTCAGCAAGTATATTTACTATAATGAGACGAAGAAAAAATGGTGTTCCCACGTAGACACTTCCACCCTGGAAATGGATGGGAAAGTTCCTGCAGCGGGCACTACGACCGGTACCCTGGAGTTTATATTCAAAGGATATCGCGATACGGTTAAGATTGAAAAATTCAAGATCAAAAACTGCTATAAGATTCCCGCAATTGTGGCGGTAAATGCCCAGACAACCATCAGTACGGAATGTGAAATCAACAAAGCCTCCTTCTATCTGTACCAGAAGGATGTAAAGAAGAGAATCCAGTACCATGATCAGGAGAGCAAATACTTTTACAGTTCCTATAAGAGCAATATCGAAGAAGTAAATGTATATCCTACCTCTGATTACAGCGATTATATGGAATATGAGTATACCGGTGAGAAAAAGGTTGAGAATCTTGTGATTTCCCTTCGTTCCCAATACTGGAGAGAGAAGGTTGAGGTGAAACACACGATTAAAAATGTGTCACCGATTCTGATGCTGGAGAAGTCCACTATGACGTTTAACTGGAATCTCCCCGGTATGGATACTACTGTATTAAAGGTGAAGAATGCCCAAAATGGTGCTGTTTTGAAAGATGTCATCGTTACCGGCAAAAATGCAGAAACACAGAAGCTGATTGATGATAATGCTTTCACTTTTACTTTAGGAGATCAGAAGTATCTTGATGTAAAGCTGAACTCTCTGAAAGCACTGAATAAGAAATTTACAAAGGATGCCACTTATTCCTTCCAGGTAACTCCCGTATATGTAAATACCGTAACCGGTAAAGAAGTACAAGGGAAAGCATGCATATTAAAGATTAAGACAACACCGAAAAATCCGGAAGTGAGCGTATCCGCATCAGGCAGCATCGATCTTGGAAAATATCCTATGATGGACAGTTGGGAATTCTACAAGAATGCCATCAAATTAAAGTATACATTTAAGAATGTAAACAGTAATTATGAAGTCATCGGAAGAGAAGTTGTAGGAGATTATGCAAAGTACTTTGAAATCAGGTGGAGTGATGCAGGCCAGGGCTGGTATCTGGTACCGAAAAGAGGTATGGAAGGCAGATTAAAAGCCGGATTTGTATATAATCTGCAGTTTAAGTTTACCTTAAAAATGAAAGATGGAGAGACTACCGAAATCATAAGCAGTAAACCTTATAAGCTGAAGATGAAGCAGTCTGTGACCGGGGTTAAGGTTACTCCTAAGTCTCAGATTATATACCTTTCCAATGAAAACGTTACCAGAGATTATGAAGTAACCCTGAATAGCGGTTATTATCGTATTGAGGGAATTACCGGAAGTCTTGATGTCAATAAGGACGGTAAGGCTGACATTGTAATTGAAAAGGTGCAAACGAAGTCCGGAGACAGGGCTGCCGATATTACCATAAGGCTTGTGGACAGGGATGCGGTAAGTACGACCTTAAAAGGCAAGAATTACACAATCCCCGTGGAAATTATGGTATCCGGTGCAGATGGTGTTTCCAAAAATATAAAGACCAGTATTACGGTAACTGTTAAGAAGTGAAAAAAAACAGTTGACGAATGCACATTTTCTGCTATAATGATTATTGTGCATGCGGTCATGCGCATATATTAACCCATATCAGTCGAAATGCTTGAAGGGACTGAAGGGAGGTCAGGTGCATTTATGTCAAACGTAATCGTTAAAGAAAACGAAACTTTAGACAGTGCTTTACGTCGTTTCAAGAGAAGTTGCGCAAAGGCAGGTATCCAGCAGGAAATCCGCAAGAGAGAACACTACGAGAAACCCAGTGTAAGACGTAAAAAGAAGTCTGAAGCAGCTAGAAAGCGTAAATATAACTAATCAGATAAGTCCTTGGTCGCTTGATCCGGGACTTATGTTTTATCAGGAAATGAACGCAGTTTTCAGTTTGTTTCCAATTGATATGAGGAGTGGAGGATATGTGGACACGGGAACTGTTTGGTACAGATGTTTATCATCTGGTCACGGCTTTCGTATTCTATAGTGTTGCAGGTTGGGTCGTAGAATCCATCTATATGTCGTTCTGCAACAGAAAGCTTACAAATCGCGGATTTGCCAAAGGACCGTTCTGCCCGATTTATGGTTTCGGGGCGGTGATTGGAAATCTGATTTTATCTCCCCTGCGTCATCACAGGATAGCACTGTATTTTACGGGAGCCATCAGCGCAACGATTTTTGAATTCCTTGTAGGAATGCTGATGATCCGTCTGTTTGGTGAATTGTGGTGGGATTATAACGAGAAACCTTTTAATTACAAAGGTATTATCTGTCTGGAAAGTACCATTGCATGGGGCTTTTACGCCATTGGGGTTGTATGTTATCTCAATGATTTTATTTATGGTGTGATTGACGGACTGAATATGCACATTACCGTACGAGTGGTAACCGTTATTCTGGCACTTGTTACGGTAGACTATATTGTGCAGCTTCTCAAAGCGTTCAAGGTTGATATGAGCAAACCGAAGGATGCGGTGATGGAGCGTTACAGAAGGTTCAAGGCACGTTGGTATTAAGTCATATAAACAGCTGCACTTCCATATCTTTATGGTAAAGAGAATGGAAGTGCTATTTTTATGAAAAAATTTATCAAACGATGCACGATACTGTTATTTGCCATACTTTATTTTACCCAAAACCTGCTTCCGGTAAATGCCATGGCAGAAATTTCCGCTCCCTCCGCAATCCTGATGGAAGCTTCTACGGGACTGGTGATTTTTGAAAAAAATGCACAGGAGAGGAGAAGCCCGGCAAGCATTACCAAGATTATGACGCTGCTTCTTACATTTGAGGCACTGTCAGAAGGAAAAATTGCCCTTACGGACGAGGTGGTTACCAGTGCACATGCCATGTCCATGGGAGGCAGTCAGGTGTATCTGGAAGAAGGGGAAGTACAGACATTGGAGACCATGATCAAGTGTATTGTGATATCTTCCGGAAATGATGCGTCTGTTGCCGTGGCAGAGCATATCGCAGGGTCAGAGGCGGATTTTGTGGAACGGATGAACCGGAAGGCGGCAGAACTTGGCATGCAGGATACACACTTTGAGGATTGCTGCGGTCTTACGGATTCAGACGGACATTATACCACTGCAAAGGATGTGGCGCTCATGTCGAGAGAACTGACCGTGAAATATCCGGATATTTTCAAGTATACGAAAATCTGGATGGAAGACATTACCCATGTAACCAGACAGGGGAACAGCCAGTTTACGTTGTCCAGTACCAATAAGCTGTTAAAGCAGTATGAGTGGACGACAGGATTAAAAACAGGTTCCACCGCAAAGGCAAAATACTGTATCAGTGCCACAGCCAGTAAGGACGGTGTGGATCTGATTGCCGTGGTGATGGGTGCACCTGCTCCGAAAGAACGTTTTCAGGATGCAAAGGCACTTCTTGCGTATGGATTTTCGGTCAGCAATCTGTACATAGATGAAAACAAAGAAGCGCTTCCGGAGCTTTTGGTAGATGGCGGTACCGAAGAACAGGTTTCGCTGCACTATGCAGGAGAATTCCGATATCTGGATATCACGGGAAGAGATTTGTCGGGAATTGAAAAGGAGATCAGTCTGCCGGAAAGGGTAAAGGCGCCTTTTTCGCAAGGGGAATCTGCGGGCTATGCCATTTACAGAATCGGCAATGAAGAAATCGGCAGGGTAGAGCTTCAGTATGACAGTAGCGTGGAAAAGGCAGTATACAGAGATTATCTGCAGAAGGTAATACGGATTTTTCTTTTGTAAAAAGGAAAAAACTATGCTATAATGTTGTCGGCGTTTTTTCGGACGCCGACAGCAGCCCGAAAAAGGAGTTAAGTCATGCTGAAAGCGTTATGTGTGGTTCTGACAGTTTGTATACTCATCTGTTTATGGATCGTGCTGTATGATACCCATCATTTTGTGATAAAAAAGTATGCATTTCAATCCGCAAAAATCAAAAAGAATACCCGTATTGTCATGCTTTCCGATCTGCATAACTGCCGGTACGGAGAGGACAATGCCCTGCTTTTTGAGAAGATTACGGAACAAAATCCCGACCTGATCCTTCTTGCGGGAGATATGATCACGGCGAGTAACCGTGAGAAAATGCAGCATACCTTTCGCTTTTTAAAAAAACTCTGTGAAACATATCCGGTATATTATACGTATGGTAATCACGAACAGAAGATTCTGCAAAACAGGGAATATCAGAAGGCTGCTGATAACTTTGAAAAAGAAAAAGAATCTGCCGGAATCAGAATATTCAATAATGAACACTGCTTTCTTAAAGACAGGGGGATTTCACTTTACGGTCTTTTGTTAGACCATTCATATTTTCAGAGGTTTACCACAAAAGACATGCCGGAAGAATATATGGATGCCCTTCTTGGAAAACCGGATCCGGATACCTATTGTGTCCTGATTGCACATAATCCGGACTATTTTCCGGAATATGCAAAATGGGGAGCGGATCTTGTTCTGTCCGGACATATTCACGGCGGAATTATCCGGTTTCCTTTCTTAGGCGGATTTATTTCACCGGCAGTGCGCTTTTTCCCAAAGTATGACGGAGGATTGTTCCGGGAAAACAATGCATCTATGGTATTGGGACGGGGAATCGGCACACATGCGCCGAAAGTACGTCTTTTTAACCCCGGTGAACTTGTGGTAGTTGATTTACTGACAGAAGGGAACAAACAATAATGGCATTATCTGTAAAACTGGAAGCTTTTGAAGGACCTCTCGATCTTTTGTTACATCTGATTGAAAAAAACAAAATAGATATTTATGACATTCCCATTGTGGAGATTACTGACCAGTATCTTGCCTATATCAAGCAGATGCAGACGGAAGATATGAATGTGATGAGTGAATTCTTAGTGATGGCAGCAACTCTGCTTGATATCAAATGCCGGATGCTTCTTCCCAAGGAGGAAAACGAAGAGGGAGAAGAGGAGGATCCGAGAGCAGAGCTGGTACAAAGACTCCTGGAATACAAAATGTATAAGTATATGTCTTTTGAACTGCGGGACAGGCAGGTGGATGCACAGAAGGCGTTTTTCAGGGAAAAGCATCTTCCCAAAGAAGTGGAAAATTACAGACAGCCGGTAGATTATGGCGAACTGATCGGGGACATGAACCTGCAGAAACTGCAGGATATTTTTCAGTCCATAGTGAAAAAACAGGAGGACAAGATCGATCCCATCAGGAGCAGCTACGGTAACATTGAAAAAGATGAAATAGACATTGATGAAAAGACAGTTTATGTGGAGGATTACATAAAGACCCATAAAAAGACAAGCTTTAAGGAGCTTTTGGAAAAACAGCACAGTAAAATGGAAGTCATCGTGACGTTTCTGGTAATCCTGGAAATGATGAAGATGGGAAAAATTGATATTGTGCAGGAACATATTTTTGACGATATTCTGATTACCGCAAAGGAGAATGCTTTACAGGAAGCATAGGAGCAGGTTATGGAGAAAAATAAAGCAAAAGCAATTATAGAAGCCATCCTTTTTACCATGGGAGAATCTGTGGAGATAAGCAGGCTGGCTGCCGTACTGGAAATGGAAAAGAAAGAAGTAACAGCACTTCTTACGGAAATGGATGAGCAATATAAGAAGGAAGAAAGAGGAATTCAGTTAATGTGGCTGGACGACGCCGTGCAGCTTTCCACCAGAGCTGATTTGTATGAGTATCTGATAAAGATTGCCAAGACACCGAAAAAGATGGTACTCACAGACACTGTCATTGAGACCTTATCCATTATTGCCTATAAACAGCCAGTTACCAGACTGGAAATTGAAAAAATTCGCGGCGTAAGCTGCGATCACGCAATCAACAAGCTTTTAGAATATGATCTGATCACGGAACTTGGCAGAAAAGACGCTCCGGGCAGACCACTTCTGTTTGGTACGACAGAACAGTTTTTACGAAGCTTTGGCGTGAAGTCCATAGAAGAACTTCCGGAACTTTCCCTGACCCAGGTGGAGGAATTCAAACAGCAGGCAGAAGCAGAAGCCGGTGTGCTGGCAGCGGACACGCTGGCAGAAAACACCTTGGAAGACAGAACGATTGTAGATATTTAAGATTACGATCCGGCATATACATAGTAGCAACAAAAAAAGAGATGTTGCTGCTATGTTTTTTTATATGGTAAAGAAATCCAAAATGATCAGAAAAGTATGCCTGATATTAGTGGTATTGCTTTTGGCTTTGTGTGTTTTTCCGGAATATGCAGGTGCGGAGGAGACCTGTCTTTCCCTGTATGCTGCAGCTGCGGTACTTATGGATGCGGACAGCGGGAGAATTCTGTATGAGAAAGAAGGTGACAGTTTTCTGGCAAATGCCAGTACCACGAAAATCATGACCTGTATACTGGCGCTGGAGTATGCGGATATGGAAGATACGGTTACGGTATCTTCCTATGCCGCCGGCATGCCCAAGGTTAAGCTGTATATGAAAGAAGGGGAGCATTTTAAGCTGAAGGATCTATTGTATTCCATGATGCTGGAATCCCACAATGATTCCGCAATGGCGATTGCCGAGCATGTGGGCGGAAGCATGGATGCTTTTGCCGGGATGATGAATGAAAAGGCAAAACAGATCGGCTGTGAAAATACGTTTTTTATTACTCCAAACGGACTGGATGCAACCAAAACGATGACGGGAACAGATGAAAGTGAAGAAATCTTAAGCCATGGGACAACGGCTGCCGATCTGGCGCGTATCATGGCATACTGTACGTTCCATTCGCCAAAGAAGGAAGCGTTTATACAGATTACGCAGACATCGCAGTACAGCTTTTGCAGTGTGGAAGGGCGCAGCTTTTCCTGTGTCAATCACAATGCTTTCCTGCAGATGATGGAAGGTGTGGTGTCGGGAAAAACGGGCTTTACCAATAAGGCAGGTTACTGCTATGTGGGTGCCATGGAGCGTGACGGCAAGAGATTTACGATTGCGTTGTTAGCCTGCGGGTGGCCGAATCACAAGACTTATAAGTGGGCGGATGCCAGAACGCTGTTCGAATACGGTCTGGATACCTTTTCGTATCATACCCTTACGGAGGCTTCCTACAGTGACAGTCTTCTTGCTCCCATACCGGTGGAGAACGGCAGGGGAGCAAGAATCGGAGAGACTGTTTATGAGGAGGTGACAGTACGGAAAAGCACCGCAGAAGATGCCTGCATGGGATTTGACAGCAGTAAGGGAAAGGAAGAAACAGGAATTCTTCTTGCAGAAAACGAAAAAATCGAAACGCTCTGTCATGTAAAAAAAAGCCTTACTGCACCGGTAACAGAGAATACGGTAGTGGGTGAAATCTGTTATATGGTGGGAGACGAATGCATTTACAGGGAAGAGATTATAACGATAAAGAATGTAGGAAAAATTGATTATGGATGGTGCCTCGGCAGGATCATGGAGATGTTTCTTATGAATTAGCGTTAAGATTTTGTTAAAAAATAGAAAAAACCGAACTTTCTTTAAAAAATATATTAATTTTTGATGGAAAGATTGAATTTATTATGCTATAATGACACGGACATTGATAATTGGGGAGATATGTTTTGCAACGGCGCAAAAAGATCTCCCTGTTAAATTGTTTTTATTTATTTATGATAAATGGAGGGCTTGAGAACATGAGTAGTACTTCAAAAGCGAGTCAAAGAATCAATGCTTTACTCGACGACAACAGCTTCGTGGAAATCGGTGCTTTGGTAACAGCAAGAGCAACGGATTTTGACCTGAAGCAGACCCCGACTCCTTCCGACGGTGTGATTACCGGCTATGGAGTAATTAACGGAAATCCGGTTTATGTATACAGCCAGGATGCTTCCGTATTAAACGGCACCATCGGTGAAATGCATGCAAAAAGATTGCAAACCTCTACGATCTTGCAATGAAGACAGGCACACCGGTAATCGGCCTGTTAGATTCCGCAGGTTTCAGACTGCAGGAGTCTACCGATGCACTGAGTGCATTTGGTACCATTTATAAAAAGATGTCAGATGCTTCCGGCGTGATCCCCCAGATTGCGGCAGTATTTGGCAAATGCGGCGGTGGACTTGCCGTTATGACAGCACTGGCTGACTTCACCTTCATGGAGAAGAACGACGCCAGACTGTTTGTGAATTCTCCGAATGCCATTGAAGGTAATTACACGGCTAAGTGTGATACTTCCTCTGCAAAATTCCAGAGTGAAGAGGCCGGCAATGTGGATTTTACCGGAGATGAGGCAGAGGTGATTTCAGGAATGAGAAATCTCATTTCCATGCTTCCTGCCAACAATGAAGAAAACCTTGCTTTTGAAGAAGGTACGGATGACTTAAACAGACTTACCGCAGAACTTGCAGGCTGCAAAGATGCATCCGTGACACTTTCCATCCTTGCTGATAACAACGAGTTTGTGGAAGTGAAGAAAGATTTCGCACAGAATATGGTAACCGGCTTCTTAAGACTGGATGGTGTAACCGTTGGTGCGGTTGCCAACAGAAGTGAAATTCTGGATGAGGAAGGGAAGACTGCAAAGAAGCTGGACGAGACCCTGACTCCCATGGGTTGTGAAAAAGCTGCCGATTTTGTGAATTTCTGTGATGCTTTTGATATTCCGGTTCTCTCCCTTACCGATGTAACCGGCTTTAAGGCATGCGAATGCTGCGAAAAGAGACTGGCAAAGGCTGTTGCCCGCATGACCTTCGCATTTGCAAACGCAACGGTTGCCAAAGTAAACGTGATTATGGGAAAAGCTTTCGGAAGCGCTTACATAGCAATGAATTCCAAAGCCATCGGCGCAGATATTACCATCGCATGTCCTGACGCACAGATCGGTGCCATGGATGCAGAGCTTGCAGCAAAGATCATGTATGAAGGACAGGGTGCTGATGTCATTAAAGAAAAAGCATCAGAATATGCAGCACTGCAGAACAATGCAGTCAGTGCCGCAAGGAGAGGATATGTTGACCAGATCGTGGAAGCTGCTGATTTGAGAAAGTATGTCATCGGCGCTTTCGAAATGCTCTTTACAAAATACGAAGAGCGTCCGGTTAAAAAGCATGGAACAGTTTAGAAAGGGAGATACTTAATATGAAAAAATTTCTTACAATGTTATGTATGCTCACCTGTGTACTTAGTCTGACTGCCTGTGGAGAATATGAGCCTACCGAAATGGAACAGCAGAAAGCAAATGAAGCGGTTTCCAAGGCTACCAATTTTATTCTTCCTTATATGACCAGTTTTTTTGATGATGAACTGGTGGAAACAGTCCAGGACAATTATAATGTGCATGAAGTGGAAAGCCAGGTGGAGGAGTATTTCTCACTCTACATTTCCATGGTAACCCAGAATTACGGTATTAATTTTGGATATGATTCCATTGATGTGGAAGGAAATGCCATCCTGACCGGTATGGTTTCCTTTAACAACACCTATGATGACCTGGGAGATATTCAGACATCCGAAGGCTTCCAGGGCACATATGAGGTATCAGGTGACGAAATCATTGTTTCCGTACCCGTTACGGGAACCAAGACAGATTCTAAAGGAAATGTCAGAACGGCAACAGCAGAACTGATCTTTTCCAATGATATTTTCCTGACATTAAAGTCCTGCGCTCTGAATCTGGATCAGTCTATGGGCGAGCTGATGATGAAAGCAGCCATGGATACCCTGATGGGTATGATGACCGTATTTTCCATTCTCATCCTGATCAGCCTGATTATCTGGGCAATGGGAGGTATTCCCAAGCTGCAGGCAAAGCTTTCCGGGAAGAAAGAAGAAAAGAAGGAAAGTAAGAAAACCGCAATTGACAATACCATTGCGCAGATTGTGGAAAAAGAAGAGAGCACAGAGGAAGCATCCGATACGGAACTGGTGGCAGTCATTGCGGCAGCTATCGCAGCGTATGAAGGCTCTCAGAGCACAGATGGATTTGTAGTTAGAAGTATTAGAAAAAGAAGATAATTGGAGGAAGAAAAAATGAAGAATTATACCATTACCGTAAACGGAAACGTATATGATGTAGTAGTAGAGGAAGGTGCCGGCGCAGCAAGTGCACCTGTTAAGGCACCCGCAGCTCCTAAGGCAGCGCCTAAAGCAGCACCCAAAGCCGCACCCGCAGCAACACCCAAGGCAAGCGCCGGTGCAGGAAGCATTAAAGTAGAAGCCGGAGCAGCCGGTAAAGTATTTAAGATCGATGCAGCTGTAGGTACCGCTGTAAAGAAGGGTGACGCAGTTGTTACCATCGAAGCAATGAAGATGGAAATCCCTGTTGTAGCTCCTGCTGATGGCACTGTTGCAAGCATTGACGTAGCCGTAGGCGATGCTGTGGAAGCAGGCAAGGTATTGGCAACCCTGAACTAACTTTACAGACACAAGCCTAAATTACAGGAGGTCATCAAATGGATTACATAACAAGTACGTTAGGTAACCTGTTACATCAGACAGCATTTTTTAACCTGACCTGGGGAAACTATCTGATGATTGCAGTTGCCTGCTTTTTCCTATATCTGGCAATAAGGCATGGATTTGAACCCCTGCTGTTATTACCGATTGCATTTGGTATGCTGCTTGTAAACATCTATCCCGATATCATTCTGCATGCAGAGGATTCCAACAATGGTGTGGGCGGCTTACTGTATTACTTCTATATTCTGGACGAATATGCCATTCTGCCGTCCCTGATTTTCATGGGCGTG
>JBJFCA010000177.1:0-2479 GCA_051888725.1 Lachnospiraceae bacterium | reverse complement strand
CATGTGTAATTGTGTTATTTATAACTGAACTAGCTAATATTTTTTTAATTTCCGTTGCCTGTTTTTCGTCACTTTCCTTCGCCCAGGATACGATTCCCCTTTGCTGCTTTCCCTGTTGTACCACACTTAGAACCAGACAACAGCCAAACAGAACAAGAACGCACACAAATACAAGCTTTTCATTTCTTTTCATGATTCATTCTCATTACGATGCCTGTTGGTTTTAATATATGTCTGCTTCTGCCTGTCTTATACAAAGAAGCTTATACGAACTGATTCTTACCACTGTCATAGTGATAATCAATCCCGGCAAGCTTTTCAACGATCTCCTGCTCGTCTGTGTCAAGGTCTTCACAGAGGGCTGACAGACTGCCGTAATAATCACGCAATTTCAAATTTACAAAACTTAATAGCATCACCGGATCATTTGGGATCATACATGTACCTTACCTTTCTTTACTCTTCACCCTTCATCACGCTGGCGGTTAAGGCATCATCCCTTACTTCGATGAGAATTGTATCGCCTTCTTCCACACTGTCTGCAAGGATCAGCTTAGCGGACAGGGTTTCCACATACTTCTGGATATACCGTTTCAGAGGTCTTGCACCATAGACCGGGTCGTAAGCATGATCCACCACAAACTGTTTTGCTTCTTCCGTCAGTTCCACTTTTAACTCCCTGTCGGAAAGTCTGCGGTTTAAGCCGTCAATAATCAGGGACACGATACCCTTGATATTCTCTTTGGTAAGCGGCTTAAAGAGGATGGTCTCGTCCAGACGATTCAGGAATTCCGGTCTGAAGTGTGCACGCAGATCCTCCATCACCATCTGTTCTGCCTCTGCCTTAATGGTGCCGTCTTCGTTGATACCCTCCAGCAGATACTGCGCTCCGATATTGGAAGTCATGATAAGGATCGTGTTCTTAAAGTCCACCGTCCTGCCCTGGGAGTCCGTAATGCGCCCGTCATCCAGTACCTGTAAGAGTACATTGAATACATCCGGATGCGCCTTTTCGATTTCATCAAATAATACCACGGAATAAGGCTTTCTGCGCACAGCTTCCGTCAGCTGGCCGCCTTCTTCATAGCCCACGTATCCGGGAGGTGCTCCGATCAGTCTGGATACGGAATACTTCTCCATATATTCACTCATATCGATACGCACCATATTATTTTCGTCATCAAAGAGAGCCTGTGCCAGAGTCTTTGCAAGTTCTGTCTTACCGACACCGGTGGGTCCTAAGAATAAGAACGATCCGATAGGCTTTCCGGGATCTTTGATACCAGCCTTGGAACGCATAATGGCTTCTGCCACCTTGGTCACGGCTTCATCCTGTCCTACGACACGTTTATGCAGTTCCTCATCCAGGTGCAGGGTCTTATTCCGCTCGCTTTCCGTAAGCTTTGCCACAGGAATGCCGGTCCACCGGGAAATGATACGGGCAATTTCTTCATCCGATACACTTTCATGCACTAAGGACATGCCTTTGCCTTTTATATTTTCTTCCTCAATTTCCAGCTGTTTCTTTAATGCAGGCAGTTTTCCATAGGAAAGCTCTGCTGCCTTTTCCAGATTGCCCTCTCTCTGTGCAATCTGAATTTCGCTGTTCGTGGCATCAATCTCTTCACGCAATTTGGAAAGCTTCTCCACGGAAGCTTTTTCGTTATCCCACTGTGCTTTCTTACCTGCAAATTCTTCCTTCTGTTCTGCCAGTTCTTTCTGCAGTTGTGAAAGTCTTTCCTGGCTTAACCTGTCGTCCTCTTTTTTCAGTGCCGTCTCCTCAATCTCCAACTGGGTGATCTTGCGCTGCAGTTCATCCAGTTCCGTAGGCATGGAGTCCAGCTCTGTCTTAATCAGTGCGCAGGCTTCATCTACCAGGTCGATGGCTTTATCCGGCAGGAACCTGTCCGTAATGTAACGGTTGGATAATACAGCAGCGCTCACCAGAGCAGTGTCCATAATCTTCACACCATGGTAGACCTCATACCTTTCCTTTAAGCCACGCAGAATGGAAATGGTATCCTCCACGGTAGGCTCTTCAACCGTCACAGGTTGGAAACGACGCTCCAGGGCAGCATCCTTTTCAATATACTGTCTGTATTCATCCAGGGTGGTGGCACCGATACAATGCAGCTCGCCCCTTGCTAACATGGGTTTTAACATATTACCGGCATCCAGTGCACCGTCGGTCTTGCCGGCACCCACGATGGTGTGCAGCTCATCGATGAACAGGATGATCTGTCCCTCGCTCTTTCTGACCTCCTCCAGCACCGCCTTCAGACGCTCTTCAAATTCACCCCGGTACTTGGCACCCGCCACCAGTGCACCCATATCCAGTGCAAAAATCTTTTTATCCTTAAGTCCCAGAGGAACATCGCCCCTCACAATACGCTGCGCCAGACCTTCCACCACGGCTGTTTTACCAACACCGGGTTCCCCGATCAGGACAGGATTGTTTTTGGTCTTACGGGAGAGAATC
>JBJFCA010000176.1:0-11832 GCA_051888725.1 Lachnospiraceae bacterium | reverse complement strand
AGAGAAAAAAGGTGAAAAACGCCCCGCCGGAGAAGTTGAAACAGGCAAAATTCCGCCGGTAGGAGGTCAAAGATCACGCCACCTCCACTTTCCGGTTAAATGCGTCTAAAAGCTGCGCGATAAAGATACCTGCAGCGATAAAAAAGAGATTGATCATACAGTCCCGGACGGAAACCGTGAAACTATCGAAGGGGATGATCATGACCGTTGCGGCGATGACGATGCCTACAATGGCATGAAAGGCAAGTGAATAGTGACGGTCAAACAGGCGGTTTACAAACTTTGGCAAAAGCAGCATGGTGAGAAGACCGCCAATTCCACCCGGAACAAGAACTGCCAAAGACAGATGCCCGATCCCGTCCACAAAAGGCGTATAGAGCCCTAAGGGCATCAGCAGTGTGGAGAAACTCATGCCGGGCGCAATCAGACTTAAGGCAAGTGTAAAGCCACAGAACAAAAACCATCCAAACGAGGGAGTAATGGTGACAGAAGCAAAGCGTAGGGCAGTAAGCAGGACAAAAATGAGAAACATTGCAGTAAAGAGGGACACATAGGAACCCCTGCTTACGCCTTTTTGTCCTGCCTCTCTGAAAAGTGACGGCAGCATGCCGCCAATTAAGCCTACAAAGAGGCAGACGGAAGGGGCAGGATATTTTTCCATGACAAAGGCAAGCAGATTGGCGATGCCGAGAAAACCGATGATACCGCCTAAAATCACGGGAAAAAGTTTCGGTACATGGGTTTTAAAATGTCGTCTGGGATTTGCAAGAAGTTCCATGACCGGCTTGTAGACACCGAAGATGACGCTTAAGACGCCGCCGGAAATGCCCGGCAGTACTGCCCCGAGTCCAATCAGGGCACCCTGACACATTCGCAGGATAAAAGATTTTATTTTTTTATTTATTTTCATAGCGAACCTCATTTTATGTATGGATAAGACAGATCATTATGGATATAGTATATGAAAAATACGTGGCTGTCATGCAGATTGCCTCTTTTTAACACAATCTTTACGGAGGGAGTAAAGAAAACGGAAAGAAAGCCGATAAAGATAACAGATGTGTAACTGCAGTACACATAAAATGCATAAAAGGTCGCCACGGATGGTATCTTATAGGTAAAGGAAGCCTTTAAGATGCCGTTTTTGTTTTTATGGGACAAGGAGGGAAAGTAAGAGCAAGGGACCGGACACCCGGTATACCGGGTAGAAGGGGGTAAACTTGAAAATCAGTTCTGGTACTATGGTGATGCAGTCGGAGCGAAAATATACATCCTCCGTAAAAGTCACAAAAAAATTTCGCCTGCAGACAGATTCAGAGAGAAATACCGAAGGTGTGCAGGCAGATATCGGACAGGTAAAAACGGATCCGGAAACCGTATTCGAACAGTTCCGGCAGTTAACAATCCGGTCTATTTTTGCCATGCTGTTTGGAGAAAAGAAGGCGAGGGAGCTGTTTACAGACAGACAGCTTAGCGGCGAGCAGACGATGCTTTCCACAGGAAGTCTGGTCCGCTATCAGGCAAACATGCAGTATACGGAAAGTGAATCCACATCTTTTTCCGCAGAGGGACTGGTCCACACCGCAGACGGACGCGATATTAAGATCCGGGTGGATGTGGGAATGTCCAGAAGCTTCGAAGCAGCCTTTTCAAAGGACTTCGTAATGAAGACAACGGATCCTCTCGTGCTCAATTTTAACGGAAATGCGGCAGAGCTTTCAGACCAGAAATTCTTTTTTGATCTTGACTGTGACGGACAGAAAGAGCAATTGTCGGTTTTAGCTGAGGGCAGCGGCTATCTTGCGCTGGACAAAAATGGTGACGGCGTAATCGGGGATGGCTCCGAGCTGTTTGGACCGGGAAATGGTGACGGGTTTGCACAGCTTTCCGCTTATGATGAAGATCATAACGGCTGGATCGATGAAAATGATGCTGTCTTTTCTGCTTTGAAAATCTGGTGCAGGGATGCGGACGGCAGGGAAAAGCTGTACAGCTTAAAAGAAAAGGGCGTCGGTGCCATCTGCCTTGGGCACGCGGCAACGCCGTTTTCCTTAAATAATGCATCAAATGTCACAAAGGGCGTGATACGCAGCACCGGCATTTTTCTTTATGAAAACGGAAATGCGGGAACCGTGCAGCAGCTGGATCTGGCCACATAGCCTAAAAAACTGCTAAAGGAAACATGAAAACACCATGGGGAATGGAAAAATCCTCATGGTGTTTTTCTGCATAAAACTTTTTTTCACGGCAAAACTATGCATACAGACATCATCAGACAATAAAAAATCAGAAAATGAAAAGCAATGAAAATGCAATGAAAATGAAAAAAAGAAAGGATGCGGATAAATATGAGAAGAAACAATAATCAGAGGCGCGGGAGGAATGCGGCGAAAAAAGAAAAAATAATAATGATTGCTTCCTCCGCATTTGTACTGACGGCATTGACACTTACCGGTGTATATGTAAAGAACAATAACCGGTCCCAGCAAAATGACGGATACCGGATCGATTTTGAACAGCTGGAAAACAGAGCAAATGACAACCTAAACGACATAAAAAATGTGGCAGACCAAATAGACGGCAATATGGGTGGGCTTGCCATGGAGGATGATCTGGATTATACGCCCATGGAAGAAGCCGGTTCCGGCGAGGTAGAGATACCGGGACTTACTGATCAGGCGAAAGAACCCGCTCAGGATGCGGAAGATACGGTATCCTCCCCGGACGGCAGCGTGTCCGGTGCTGATGCAGACAGGGATACAGACATGGCACAAAAGGAAGAGGATGCACAGACAAATGCAGGCAGTGCAAAAAATATTCCCGAGTGGAAAGCAGGTGAATCTTTGATCTGGCCGGTAAATGGCAGTGTTCTGATTCCTTACAGCATGGACAAGACCGTATATTTTAAGACGCTTGATCAGTATAAATACAGTGCTGCCATGATTCTTTCCGCAGAAGAGGGCGCAGCCGTATCCACGCCGGTATCCGGAACCATAAAGGATATTTATGCTGACGCAGAGATTGGCAATGCCGTTCGGATTGACATTGGAAACGGCTATGAAATCATCTATGGACAGCTTGACAATATCTGTGTGAAGAAAGGCAGCAGTGTGTCAAAGGACAGTGTCATCGGTTATGTGGCATCCCCCAGTAAATATTACAGTGTGGAAGGATGCAATGTCTATATTTCCCTGCTGCATGACAATGTACCGGTAGACCCTATGGGGGCGCTGCAGTAATGTTGTATCTGACAGGCGGAAAGATTCTTACTATGGCGGGCAGAATCTATGAAAACGGGACCGTTGGCATACAGAATGGGAAAATTGCGGAAGTAAGAGAAGGCTCCATCGGAAACATGGTCTCCGATGGAGGAAGCCTGATCGTGGACGTGAAGGGGGCCTGGATCATGCCGGGTCTCATTGAGGCACATTGCCATATGGGAATTACGGAAGAAAAAAAGGGCATGGAGGGGGACGACTGCAATGAAAATGTGGATCCCGTCACTCCGCACTTAAGAGCCATAGATGCCATCAATACCATGGATGCGGCATTTGGAGAAGCGGTACGTGCAGGCATTACATCTGCCATGATAGGCCCCGGCAGCTCCAATGTGGTAGGCGGACAGTTTGCATTTATAAAGACCTTCGGACGCTGCGTGGACGATCTGATTGTAAAAGCACCTGCGGCCATGAAAGTGGCATTTGGTGAAAATCCCAAAGTCAATTATTCCGGGATGAGCAGAAGTCCGGCTACCCGTATGGCTATTGCCGGAATGCTTCGGGAAGAATTGTTTCGTGCAAGAGAATATTTGAAAAAAAAGGAAAAGAATAAGGATTTCGAACCGGATTTTAAACTGGAGCCGTGGGCAGATGTATTTGCCGGTAAAATCCCGCTAAAGGCCCATGTGCACCGCGTAGACGATATTTTTACGGCAATACGGATTGCAAGGGAATTCAACTTAAAGCTGACACTGGATCATTGCAGCGAGGGCCACCTGATAGCCGAAAAAATAGCGGAGTCAGGATACCCTGCCATTGTGGGACCGGATCTGTCCAGCCGTAATAAAATCGAAGTACAGAACGTCGCCTTTAAGACTGCCGGAATTTTGAAAAAAGCAGGTGTGCTGACTGCCATTACCACGGATCATCCCGTATCCCTGATCCAGTCTTTGCCACTGTGTGCCGGTATGGCGGTTAAGGCAGGGCTGTCCATGGAGGACGGTCTGAAGGCAATTACCATTAATCCTGCCAGAATCTGTGGCGTATCTCACCGGGTGGGCAGTATAGAAGTGGGAAAAGATGCGGATATTGCGGTTTTTTCCGGAAATCCCATGGAAGTTTTTACAGAAACTTTGTATACCATCATTGACGGCAGAATTGTGTATGATGCCAAAAAGGCATAAAGCGCACTTTACCGGGCATTTTTTTCATGGTAGAATAAACGAGGTGATGGGACTTGTGAAAAGAATAAAACAAATGTTAGCCGGCCTGCTTACAATTACACTTGTAAGCGGCTGCGGTTTGGTGGAACATACCGATTCGAAAGAGGACAGGACATATGATGCATATGAGGAACCGATAGAAACCGGGATGGAACAAACCCCGGTCATTTCCTATGAAATTCCGGATATGCAGATCGGTGTGCTGGTCAACCGGACAGGCTATTCGAAAGACGGAGAAAAGAAAGTTTTTTTCCGTGGCAGCGACTTGCCGGCAGTCTTTGAAGTGGTGGATCAGGAGAGCGGACAAACCGTATTCACCGGAAGATTGCAGGATGTCGTATACAATGCACTGTCCGGGGAATATAATGGATATGGAGATTTTTCGGAGGTTACCACGGAAGGAAGGTTTCTGATCCGTTGTGACAGAATCGGCTACTCCCAGCCGTTTACCGTATCTGCCGGATATTTAAAGGAAATGCAGGAAGCGGGACTTACGCTTTTACCGGATCCCCGGACATTAAAGGATGAGGATTTCGTGGATATCTGCAATACGATATCCCTGCTTCTGTTGTCCTACGAGTTGTACGGAGATGTATATGAAAACCCATCCGGGTCTGAACTGACGGAAAATGAACTGATCCGAAAATGCAGACAATACATAGAATGGCTGTATGAAAAACAGGATAGCAGAACAGGGGCTGTTTATGACGAAGATGTCATAAATTTTGAAAAAACAGCGTGGCTTTCTGCTGTGCTGGCAAAGTTCAGTTATACCTATCAGAAATATGACAGTGCCTATGCCACCGGCTGTCTGCAGGCAGCGGATAAAGCATGGGGTGCGGTATACCAAAGGGAAGAGACGCAAGATGCGCTGGTTTTCTATGCAGCCAGCGAGCTATACCGGGCAACGGGACAGTCAAAGTATGCCAAAGTGCAGGAGAATATCGGTAAGACTCTGCCGGAGGTGGCGGATAACGGTCCACAGACTTTCGGAACCTTTACCTATGCGGCAACCAAACGAAAAGTGGATGTGGAACTTTGCGGCAGTCTGCTCATGGTGCTGTTAAACCGGGCAGAGGAAATAGCAGCCTGCTCCAAGGATATGCCGTATGAAATCGGAAGCAGTATCCTTTCAAAGGAAAAAAAGGATATTCTGTGGGAAGGCGTGCTCATTGCGGCAACCAATTATATCATCACCAATCAGGAATACGGGACGCTTGCAGAAAACTATTACAATTACCTGGGCGGTATCAACGAAACGGCAGAATGCCTGATTGCTACCGAAGAGGAAAGTGACAGTACGGACGGGACAGAAATCGCCGCCTGCCTGATGATTTTAAGCGAAATGATGAGCCGGCAGGCAAACAGAGATTTAACAGAATAAAGATCAAACAGAAAAGAGGAACAGAAAATATGAATATTGTCGTTTTGGCAGGTGGAATCAGTACAGAAAGGGATGTGTCCTTAAGCTCCGGATTAAAGATTTTCCGGGCAGTCAGGAAGAATGGTCATAAGGCAGTGCTGTTGGACGTATTCTTAGGATACGAAGGCGATATCACGGATATCTTTGAACGTGATGTGAATTGGGAAGCGCAGGTGACGGGCATCAAGGAGACCAATCCGGATCTGGAAAAGGTAAAGGCACTGCGACCGGACTGGCAGAAAAATTTCTTTGGTCCGAATGTGATTTCCATTTGCCAGAAGGCAGATGTGGTGTTTATGGCACTCCATGGGGAAAATGGTGAAAACGGCAAGATCCAGGCTTGTTTTGATCTGATGGGTATTACCTATACGGGAACCGATTATGTGTCCTCTGCGCTCAGCATGGATAAGGGTCTTACCAAGGATATTTTCAGACAGTACGGGATACCCACTCCCCAGGGCTTCCGTTTGAAAATGGGAGAAAAAGAACCGGAACAGGTTACGTTTCCCTGCATCGTCAAAGCCTGCTGCGGCGGTTCCAGTGTAGGCGTCAGCATTGCCAATGATGCATCCGAATATGAAGCGGCAAAGGCGGAAGCATTTCGATATGACAAAGAGGCTATCGTGGAGCAGTACATAAAAGGACGTGAATTTTCCGTAGGTCTTTTAGAGGGAAAAGCGCTCCCCGTTATTGAAATTGCTCCCATTAGCGGATTTTATGATTATAAGAACAAATATCAGGCCGGCAGCACGATTGAGACCTGCCCCGCAGAGCTTACACCAAAGCAGACAAAAGAAATGCAGACATATGCGGAAAAAGCGTTTGCGGCGCTGCGCCTGAAAAATTACGCCCGTCTGGATTTTATGATGGACGAAAACGGAAATATGTACTGCCTGGAGGCGAATACCCTGCCGGGTATGACACCTGTGTCATTGCTTCCCCAGGAGGCCGCTGCCGTTGGCATCAGCTATGAGGAGCTTTGTGAACGTTTGATCCGGGTATCCCTTAAAAAATAACAGAATCTCTGATACGGAGGTAGCGTATGAAAAATATGACCTTAACCAATATTGCCAGAGCCTGCAGTGCAGAACTTAAAAACGCAGCTTCTAATGAACGGGAGAAGGAGATTACCTGTGCTGTCATTGATTCCAGACAGATAGAAGAGGGCGGCTTGTTTTTTGCAGTGAAAGGTGAAAAAGTAGATGGTCACCGGTTTATCGGGCAGGTTTTTGAAAAGGGTGCTGCCTGCGTGGTTACGACTATGACACCGGATGAGGTGGAGGAAGCTTACGGAATAGCGGCTGCATCCTGGGGACCCTATATTCTTGTGGAGGATACCCTGCGTGCCCTGCGTAAGGTTGCATCTTTTTACCGCAGCTGCATTTCCATTCCCGTGGTGGGCATCACCGGCAGTGTGGGAAAGACCAGTACGAAGGAATTTGTGGCCGGTGTGCTTTCCGTGCGATACCGCGTTTTAAAAACAGAAGGCAATTTTAACAATGAGATCGGCCTGCCCCTGACGCTCTTAAGAATTCGTGAGGAACATGAAGCTGCTGTGGTGGAAATGGGAATCAGCGATTTTGGTGAAATGAGCAGACTGGGTGAGATGGCAAGACCTGACATATGCGTCATTACCAATATCGGACAGTGCCATCTTGAAAATTTACATAGCAGAGAGGGAATATTCAGGGCAAAAACAGAAATCTTTCATTACATGCAAAAGGATGGAGAAGTGTGCCTGAATGGGGAAGACGACCTGTTGGCAGCCGTTACACAGGTAAACGGTAAAAGGGTGCATCACTTTGGTATCTCAGATCGGGAAGGCTTTGACGTCTATGCTTCGGATATTGAAAATCTGGGACTTTTGGGCAGCAGAGCTGTTTTGAATCTTCCGGAGGGCAGTTATCCCATTGAAATTTCCCTGCCCGGAATGCACATGGTGATCAATGCCACGGCAGCAGCACTGGTGGGCAGACTGCTTGGAATGACACCGGAGGAGATTCAGCAGGGCATTCAAAATGTAGTGCCGGTAGGAGGAAGAAGCAATCTGATCCGCCTTGACGACAAGCTTGTCATTGATGACTGTTACAATGCCAATCCGGTATCCATGAAGGCTGCAATTGATCTGCTTTCCACAGCCACAGGACGTAAGGTCGCAGTGTTGGGAGACATGTTTGAATTGGGAGAGAGGGAAGACAGACTCCATGCCGAGATTGGCACTTATGCGGTGCAGCAGGGACTGGATGCGGTCTACTGCGTAGGGACGCTGTCACGATATATGTATGATGCGGCACTGGAGGCCTATGACGGTACGCAGGATGTGCGGTATTTTGCCGACAGGGAAGAACTTCTAAACAGTCTGCCGGATCTGCTTCAGCCGGATGATACTGTTCTGGTGAAGGCTTCCCACGGCATGGGATTTGCAAAGGTCGTTGAGGCACTCAAAGAAATGCAGCTGAAGAGTTAAAAATATTTTTCTTTGTTGGCAAAGTAGGTTTCCTCTATAATATTTTTCACCGTGCCGCAAAGTGCTTTCTTTTCTTCTTTAGACATATCATTACAATAAATGGGCTTACCGTATTCGATGACTACGGTAGCCTTTTTGATTTTGGGAAAATGATCCTCAAAGACGGCAGCGGAGTTTACAATGGTCATAGGCACAATGGGAACACCTGCTTTTTCGGCAATTTTAAAGCTGCCTTCATGGAACGGCAGGAAGGTATCTGCGGTTTTGTTGCGTGTGCCTTCCGGAAAAATGCAGATGGAAATGCCGGACTTTGCCATTTCAACTGCCTGGAGGATGGTCTTCAATCCCTCTTTTATGTTTTCACGGTCGAGGAAAAGACAGTGCAGATATTTCATCCAGGTAGAAAGCAGGGGGACCTTGAGCATTTCTTTTTTGGCTACATAGCCGGTTGGTCTGGGAACTTTGGGATAGGTTAAAATGATGTCATAGAAGCTTCTGTGATTGCCAACGTATAAAACGGCAGTATCCTTCGGCACATTTTCCTCTCCTATGGTGATAACTTTCGTGCCGGATAAAACCCTGACCACACGAAACGCCCAGTTTACGATTTTTAAGGAACTGCGGGATTTTAAATCCGGATTCCGCTTACCGATAAGCCATTCCACGAAAAACAGGGGAATGGAACAGATTAAAAATAAGCCCACGAAAATGGCTACAATAACCAGTCGAAGCATATATTTTCTCCTTCTATAGATGATAGAGTTATTATAGCTTTCCGACTACTGTTTTTGCAACTGCATTTTCTTAATATCCCATCTGCTTTCATCCGGAAAGCAGACCTGCATTACTGAAATTCTACTGTTTTGTCCAGATATTCCGTTTTGATAACTATGTAAGGATAGGACGGCGTTTCCACAGCGGCTTCTTCCGGTGAGGGACCGAGTAAGCAGGTGTCCACACAAATGGCATTTTCCGTCACATACAGTTCGTTTACGGCGATACTGTAACCACCGGTCTGCTGCTGTCCGTAGCCAACACAGATATAAAGAAAGTTCTCATCCGCATAAGTCATCTCGAAAGGAGAGGTTTTTTTCTCCTCAATTAAGGATTTCAGTTCCTGCGGCAGCACTTCCTCGGACAGTACGGTAAAATCAAGATCATTCAGTTTGGCGCTTTCATCGGCACTTAAACTGCATCCGCAAAAAAACAGGCAAAGAAGAATGACAGCTATTATTTTGGTATACTTCATAGTGGATTTCCTCCGGAAAAAATGTTTTTTAATACTTATGACAGCAGATGGGAATTGATGCGCAATTCACAATGTGCTAAAATGAAAAAAATCGTAAATCAGGAAAGGAAGATACCATGCTTTTGATTGAAAATGCCTATCTGATCGACCCTGCCTCTAAGCAGGAGAAAAAAACAGATATTTTAATCAGGGACGGAATCATTGTCAGGATAGAGCCGCATCTTGGGGAGACTTTAGACGTCAGCCTACAGGAAAATCTTACGGTGATAGATGCGGCAGGACTGGTGGCAGCCCCCGGGCTTGTGGATGTGCATTCCCATTTCCGGGACCCGGGGTTTACCTATAAAGAGGATATTTTCACAGGGGCGAAAGCTGCAGCCAAAGGCGGTTACACCACCGTGGTACTGATGGCCAATACCAGACCCTGTGTGGACAATGAAGAAACACTTTCCTATGTGAACCGGAAAGGAAAAGAGACGGGGATTCATATTTACACCTGCGCCACCGTTACCATGGGCATGCAGGGAAAAGAAATCGTACCCATGGAAGAGCTGGCCGGGAAAGGAGCTGTGGGATTTACGGACGACGGCGTCCCTCTGTTATCTGCGGAAATCGCAGAGGAAGCCATGCGCCGGGCGAAGAATCTGAACATGCCGATCAGCTTTCATGAAGAGAATCCTGCTTATATAAAGAATAACGGCATCAATGCCGGTAAGGCATCGGAGTATTATAAAATCGGCGGTTCCCCAAGAGAAGCGGAGATCGATCTGGTGCGCAGGGATTTACAGATTGCCCTGCGTACGGGAGCAGAAATTGATATTCAGCATATCAGTACGAAGGAAGCAGTGGAGCTGGTACGGGAAGCAAAGAAAAAGGGAAGCAATATCCATGCAGAGGCAACCCCCCATCATTTTACCCTGACAGAAGATGCCGTGATCACATATGGTTCCCTTGCCAAGATGAATCCGCCGCTCAGAGAGGAAAGTGACAGAAGGGCCATTATTGAGGGCTTAAAAGACGGCACCATCGATATGATTGCCACGGATCACGCACCTCACAGCAGTGAGGAAAAGGAGAAGCTCCTTACCGAAGCACCGAGCGGAATCATCGGTCTTGAAACCGCATTGCCGCTAAGTATTACGGAACTGGTGGAAACAGGAGAAATGACACTAATGTCAGTGCTTGAAAGGCTGACGACGGGTCCTGCTTCCCTGTACCATCTGCAGGCGGGATATGTGAAGGAAGGCGGCCCCGCGGATCTGGTGCTTTTTGATCCCCAAAAAGAATACACCATAGAAGAATTTGTTTCCAAATCAAAGAACAGTCCTTTTCTCGGAAGAAAAGTCAGAGGTGAGGTTTATTTCACCATCTGTGCGGGAAAGATTGTATATGAGAAGACAAAAGAATGAGAGGGAAAAAACATGTCAAAAATGAAAGTAACGGCAACAGTGCTGTCCCAGAAAGAGATTGCACCCGGTATCCATGATCTGTGGCTTTCCACACAGTTAGCGGAAAATGCACGTCCGGGACAGTTCGTATGCGTTTATCCCAAGGATAAGAGTACGCTTCTCGGACGTCCCATCAGCATTTGCGAGGTGACACCCACAGAGCATATGCTGCGTTTGGTGTACCGGGTAGCCGGCAAGGGAACGAAGGAATTCTCCGGTCTTAAGACGGGAGATACGATAGAAGTCCTGGGAAATCTGGGAAACGGTTTTCCGGCTGACCTTGCAAAGGACAAAAAAGTATTTTTAATCGGTGGCGGTGTGGGAATACCGCCCATGGTACAGCTTGCCAAGACCATACAGGGAGAGAAACAGATCATATTAGGATATCGCAATAAAGAGACCTTCCTGGACGCAGATTTAAGGAAGCACGGAGAGGTATTTATCGCCACGGAGGACGGCAGTCTCGGCACCAAAGGAAATGTCATGGACGCCATCCGGGAAAACGGCTTAAGTGCGGACATGATGTTTGCCTGTGGTCCCATGCCCATGCTGCGTGCTATCAAGAAGTATGCCGAAGAAGCAGGCATTCCGGCATATATTTCACTGGAAGAGCACATGGCCTGCGGCGTCGGTGCCTGCTTAGGCTGCGTGGTAAAGACGAAAGAGAAAGATCCGCATTCCCATGTGAACAACACCCGTATTTGTACGGAAGGACCGGTATTTGAGGCACAGGAGGTGGAAATCTGATGAAACTTGGTGTAACGATTGCAGGCGTAGAATTGAAAAATCCTGTGATGACAGGTT
>JBJFCA010000175.1:0-11845 GCA_051888725.1 Lachnospiraceae bacterium | reverse complement strand
CTTTGGTGAGGCTGATATTGGCATCCATCAGGAAATCTTTTGCGCCGCACCCGGAAAGCATGGCATAGTATTTTTCAAACCCTTTCATAATGGGATCCCGGTATCTGGAGGTAAGATTTTCTTTGGCCTGCGCCAGATACCCTTTGGTTTTATCATACAGCTCATACCTGTGCGTAAGCTCTCTTCTTTCCTCTGAAAGCTCCGCAATTTTCTCCTGTGCCTCTCCTACCGTCTGCGCCCGTTCTCTGAGCTCCTCCATCTGTTTTTCATACGTTTTTAAGACGCGCTCCGTTTCCGAAAGCCTGACTTCCAACATCTCCTTTTCTGCCGCAATTTCTTCCCGGCTGCGGGTCTGCAGGTCAGATTCTTCTTCGGATGGCAGTTCCCCGTTTTCCGCTTCATATTTTTTCAGCTTATCCGCTGCTTTTTCCAATTCCTCGTAAGCTGCATGATAACGGATCAGCTGTTCATGAATATCCTTCAGCTGCTTTACTCGATCCGGATGCGGGGTCTGTCCGATCTTCTTTAAAAAGACACCAATCACCTGATCCGCTTCCTCATAAGCCTCCTTTGCATTATCAAAGTTCTCCTTCTTTCTTTTTAATTCCGTATAGGCAAGCACTTCTCTTTCCAGCAGCTGGAAGCTCTCGGAAATATTTCTTTCATTGACATTTATGGACGGATAAAATTTTCTTAAAAAGTCCGTGATTTCTTCTAACAGCCCTTTTGCATAGGCTTCCTTCTCTTCCTCGGCGGATTTTTGTTTCTTCTGATCCAGCCTCTCATATTCTAATGCGTCTCTGCGCATATCGTAGAGCACTGCCTCCACGGTATCCGGATACCCGGGCAGCGCAAAGTCCGTAAAAAACAGCTGCACCTTTTCTTCCGTCTTACGCAGTTCCTCTTCATCTTCTTCTACTTCTTTGGAATAAACATTCTGCTTCTCATCCATCCCCGCCGGTCTGTTTAAGATGGCACCAATGGCAAGTAAAACGCTCACGGTAAGTACTGCTGCCGCTGCCGGAACACTGACGAAGAAAAGCAGGGCTCCTGCAAGAAGACAGATGACTGCTGCTGTCAGAAGCATCCGGAATAAACGTTTTTTCTGCCGGTTCTGACCGGAGAGAAATTCAGACTGTATCTTCTTATGTACCAGTTCTGCCTTAATGGTTTTCTGCCGGTTTACAGTCGCAATCAGACCTTCAATCTCTTCCTTCGATGCCACGCCCTTAGGATAGGTACTTTTCAGCGTGCGCAGACGTTCTTCTTCCTCTCTTCCAAGACTGCATTCCGCCAGTTCCTCCCTGGTTTGCTTATAAAGCTTTATTTTACTGCGGCACTCCTCCAGCTCGGTTTGAGTTGGAAGCCCTGAAGAGAAAGTATGTGACAGTGCCTTCCTTCTTTCCTCATCTTCCGAAAGCAGCCGGTTCTCCTGCATCAGGGTCTTCTCTCTGTCCAATCCTCTTCCGAGTTCCTGCATTTGGGCCAGTTCATCTTCCTCCGGTACGCTTCCGGCAAACAACGCCCGTTTCAGACGGACTTCCTCTTTCTTTTCTTCATAGTCCTTTTTCAGCGTCTTATAATTGCCGGTCATGAGGGATCTGGCATACTCGTCCGAAAGCTCTGTCAGCTTCTGCTTCTGCTGTTTACAAAGTTCCTTTTCCCTCACGTATTTTTCTTCTACATCCTTCAGACTGTTCTCTATGGTTTCCGCCTGCCTGACTTCACTCGTAAGATCCCCGATTTCCATGGTAAGCTTTTTAATCTGACCTGTGGCACGGCTTGGCGTCAGCCTGTTCATCTGATCTGCAATTTCCTTCATGACGCTCTCATAATTGGTAATGTCATCCGTATCGTCAGTCAGATTACCAATCTTGGCATTGATGCTGTCGCTGACACCTGCCTTTCCTTCTTCCTGGACCTTCACATCGTTCTGCGCCACAAACACCGTACGCAGGAAGGACTTTTCATCCAGTCCGAACAGTTGTGCGCCGATGGTATCACAGGAATAATCCGCGGAGGGCAGATTGGTCCCGGTGTCATACAAAAAAGAAGTATCATCTTTTTCCTTTGCACCAAAGGTTCTCTGCAAAAGGTAGGTTTTCCCCGCTGCCTCAAAAACGATCTTGCCACCATAGATCCCCTTGTTCCAGGGACGGTACTTTTCCCTTTCCCGGTCTGCAAGCAGTTTTTTCCCTTCGCCCTCAAAGCCAAAAAACATCACCTTAATGAAAGCTGCCAGGGTACTCTTCCCCCATGCATTTCTCTCTAAAAATACCGTAATGCCGTCTGCAAAGCTTCTTTCATAATCACTTAGTTTTCCGAAATTACTGATACTGCAGCTGATTAATTTCATTCCGTAAGCTCCTCTCCGGCAAGCGCCTGTAATCCGCAGCGGATGATTTCATTTTTCTCATCTTCGGATAATTTATCGTCTTCCATAACCACCCTGACAAATTCACCTTTCAGGGATTCATTCAGAAGATACTGTTTATAGTCCGTTTTCCATCTGGTTTTATCTTTGACCTTTACGAAGAAAAACCGGGAAGCAAACCTGTCCTGTATATAGGAAAGATTTTTTTCACAGGATACGTCCACATCTCCCACCAGTTCAATTTTCAAAAGGCTTTCCGGCGCATATGTTTCTTTTTGAAGACGCTGCTGTACACAGTCAATCATCTCATCTGAATTCAGACATCCGCTTACATCCACCGGCACGGTATAGAGTGTACGATACGCAAATGGTACAAAGGAATGCGTGTAACACCCCGTTTTCTCGTCCACATTAAGGACCACAAAGCCATGTTCCCCGCATTCATCAAATCCCCTGCCTTCCAGGCAGCCCGGATAGCAGTAGGTACCGCGTGCATCCAATGCCTCTTTTGTGTAGCCGTGTACATGTCCCAAGGCCAGATAGTCAATCCCTTTATTCTTAAGATCCGAAATACTGATTACCTCCGTCTTATCCTTCGCCTGATAAACTGCATTCTGTCCGTGCAGGGTAACGATATTAAAATCCCTGCTGTCCAAAGAAAGAGACGGATAAATGAGGCTGCTGTTTTCCGCATGCAGTTCCACACCGGTTAAAACGATATTCCTGTGGGCACCTGCACACAGCACATAGCTTTTCCAGGTATCGGAAAACAGATGGAGATTCGTAGGCACTTCTTCCATGGAAGCCAAAAAACTCCTGACATCATGATTGCCCTTCAAATAATAAAACTGAATCCCCGGATTTTTCACAATGCTGTTAAACACTGCACTCATGGCCGTTCGGGAAACCGCATTGGTATCAAACAAATCTCCCGCAATAAGAATCGCCTCTATCTTTTCCTTTACCGCATATTCTATCATACGCTGATACGTAGTTAAAATTTCTGCTTTTCTTTTCTTTCTTAATTCCGTATTCAGATTGGTACTCATTCTGGAATCCAGATGAAGATCCGCACAATGAAGTATTTTCATTCTTTTCACCATGCCCTTCCGCTATTTCTTCTATCATATCATATTTTTTCGCACACAAAAATACCCATTGCATTTTTATTTTGCAATGGGTTTTGCTTAATTTACCTTTGCTTCTGCAACAGAATCCCGGATGATGATAGTTCCGCTGATGACTTTTCTGCTTGGTTTTTCAGCCTGACCTGCGATTCTTTTCTGCAGTGTTTCCACCGCCAGCATAGTCATGGCATCCACGTCTACCTCCACCGTAGTAAGCTTAGGTGTGGAATATTCCCCAAAGGAATAATTATCAAATCCCACCACCGAAATATCTTCCGGTATTCGGTAGCCTTTTTCCTTCAGCTTCTGAATCAGGGCATACGCCACTGTATCACAGTTGCAGACGAACGCTGTCGGCATATCCTTTGGAAGGGGGATTTCAATAAACTTACCCTGATCCGTACGGTCGGGGATCAGATAATCCGGATTCACTTCCAGTCTGTTGGCAAGCAGGGATCTGTAGTATCCCAGATATCTGTCCAGGATACTTGCCGTAGCATAAATATTCCCGATAAAAGCTATTTTTTTATGTCCCTTGCTGATCAGATAATTGGTCAGCAGATATTCCCCGTAAATATTGTCCGTGATGATTGCATCCACGTCAATGGTCTTATTGTAAAAATCAAGATATACGGTATGGATACCTGTCTTTTGAATAAAGAGCAGATACTCTGCCTTCATCTGTCCGAGAACAATCAGACCGTCAATCTTATTGCTGCTGACCATACGGGGCAGTTCGTTCCCGTCTTCCATTTCCGTGGTGATAATCTCAAGGATACCGGAATATTCATAGTCAGTCAGGTATTTGATGATATTCTGGTACATCTTCAGATAAAAAGAATTTTCCGTCTCATCCATGTATCTGGATGCTACAATGACACCAATATTAAAGCAATGCCCCTCTCTTAAGGCTTTGGCACTGGAATTGTAACGATATCCCATCTCCTCCGCTGTCTTCTTGATCTGGATACGAAGATCTTCGCTGACACCGTCTTTATTATTAAAAGCCTTGGATATCGTCACCACGCTGACACCTAATTTCTGTGCAATGTCCTTCATGGTAATCTTTGGTTCGGAACTCTTAATCATCGGGGATCATTTACTCCTTCTTGTCTGCATTTTACGCAAACCCATAAATATTATAAATTATATCCTATTACTTTTCCACACCTATTTTGTAAAATCATCCTTATACTGCACCATTCGTCATTTTATACATACAGATAGCAAATGTGATTTACTTTATCGTTAACTTTGTTTTGCATTCTATCACGTTCTTTTCAGCATTACATCCATTATTCTTGAGCAATCTTTTCCATTCTTGAGGTTCTGCGATTTTTTTGCATTTTATATGAAAATATAATATCATATTTGTTTAATATCCGCCTTTTATTGTAGAAAGTAGCTAATTTTTATTATGTTATCATTTTTTCTTGTTCTATAAGTGCAATATTGAATTACTTATGTTTAATTTATGTTTAACTTTATATTTACTTTATTTTAGTTTTGTACTAAAATAAATACATCAAGCAGGAACGGAGGAACTACCATGAACGGATTTCATTATGAAGAAACGATTGCCGATACGGTAAAGGATTCACTGATGCGTTATTTATCTATGCACAATACGGCATATTCCGATTTTTATACTTTAAGAACCTGTTATCACAGTTCTCCTTCCATTCATTCCTTAAATACCGTACAGGCCTGGAATGAAATCCATGCTTCTTATCCCTACAGCTATAATTTTAGAAGAGAAGACGTCTACTGTATGCTTTATACGATCTCCGGATCCGGTATCGTATCCTTAAACGGCAGTAAGACTCTCGTTTCGGACAACAGCTTCATCTTCCTGCCCTGCACGTCCAATGTCGGGATCCGTATCCATTCCGCACATTGGAATTATGTTATTTTTTACGTTCAGGGTCCTTTCTTATCATTCAGTTACGACTTATTCCAGAAAAGATTTAAGGGAATGGTTTCATCGGAAAAGATGTCCTGCATTGAAAGCTCCCTTTTTTCCTTAATTTCCTACCTCAGAAACTATATGCCTAATGAACTGATCATCAATAAGCTGCTGGTGGATCTTTTAACGGAACTGACCTGTGAGGAGATGTCCATTTCTTCTCCCAATAATGAAAAAAAGTACCTGGAAGATATCAAGGCTTACTATGACACCCACTATGCTGAAGACCTTAATCTGGATAACGTCTCCATGCATGCAGGTATTAACAAGTACCGTCTCTGCCGGGAATTTAAAGCAGCCTACGGATACTCACCGCTTCAGTATTTAAATGGAAAACGTCTGGAAGAAGCAGAGCATCTGCTAATGGATACCGATTTGAAAATACATGAAATTGCAGAACGCGTGGGAATTGAAAATACAACGCACTTTATCAATTTATTTAAGCGTAAACATAAAATGACACCGGCGGCTTTCAGGAACCGGCCATCGGTGTCTTCCTCCCTTACTGCTGTAAGGTAACAGCGTATAATACTGCTATTTACTTCTTTTGCTTCTCTTATTCTCATATTTCCCATAGGGAACTCTGTCCGGGTGAACAGTTCTGTCTGCCCGGACAGTTTTATATTTCTTTTTACGGGGCTCTTCCATCACAATCTCCTGTGGTGTTTCGCCAATACAGTTTTTCACCAGCCATGTAAGCAGTTCCATGGGATCTATTTCATAATCTGAAAGTTTCTCTTCAATCTGGTCCTGCAATTTTGTAAGATCACTCTTTTCAATCTCTTCCTGGGCTGTGCGGAGCAGCTGATTCAGTTTTATTTCCATGACCTGTCTGGATTTTGGAAGTTTCTGCTCAGTCATTTTCGTCCTGCAGACTCTTTCAATTTCCCGGATACGATAGAGGTCCCTGCCGTAAGCAAAAGTAAAGGCAAGTCCTTCCCTGCCGGCTCTGCCTGTTCTGCCAATCCGGTGTACATAATACTCCGTATCCTGCGGCACATCATAATTGAACACAGCTTCCAGATCATCCACGTCAATCCCTCTGGCTGCCACATCCGTTGCAATCAGAATCTGCAGGTTTCCGCTCTTAAAACGGTTCATGACAAAGTCTCTTTGCTTCTGTGTCATGTCGCCATGCAGTCCCTCTGCCTGATAACCGCGTTTCTTTAACTTTTCTGAAAGTTCATCCACCATTTTCTTGGTATTGCAGAAAATAATGGAACGTTTGAGACCATATGTATCAAGCAGTCTGCTGACCGCCTCTTCCTTATAGATATTTTTCACCACATAATAATACTGTTTCACAAGCGGAATCGTCAGTTCTTTTTTGGTGATTCTCACTGCCACGGCATCTTTCTGGTACTTATGGGTAATATCCAAAATAGCCTGCGGCATGGTCGCCGAAAATAATGCCGTCTGGTGGGGATACCGGATTTCTCCCAATATAGTCTCCATATCCTCTCTGAACCCCATGTTCAGCATTTCGTCCGCTTCATCCAGCACCACCATTTTCAGACCGTCCGGCTTAATGGTATGCCTGCGCATATGATCCATGACCCGTCCGGGTGTGCCCACGATAATCTGTGCGCCGCCCTTCAATGCCTTGATCTGTCTGGATATATCCTGTCCGCCGTAGATAGGTACCACTCGAATGCCATGCATGTATTTGGAAAATTTATGAAGTTCTTCTGCTGCCTGAATAGCCAGTTCTCTTGTAGGGCAGAGAATCATTCCCTGCAACTCCCTGCTACCGGCATCCATTCTCTGCAGCATGGGAATCCCAAATGCGGCTGTCTTACCCGTACCGGTCTGTGCCTGTCCGATCACATCCCTTCCCTCCATCAGTTTCGGGATGGCCTGTTCCTGTATGGGGGTCATCTGTTCATATCCCATTTCGGAAACCGCGCGCAAAATTCTGGGATCTATCCCTGAATCTTCATATTTTAAATTTTCTTCTGTCATTTTACTGATTTGAACCTTTCATTTTCTCCAGTAAGACCTCTTTTGCTTTTTCCAACTGATTGTCATACTTTTCTTCACTATAATATCTGTCGCTGTCAAACTCACATTCCACATCCGGTTCAATACCGATTCCATGAATGTTGATGCCATTAGGCGTATAATAAGAACTGATTGTCAGTTTGACGGCCGATCCGTCCGACAATTCAATGGGACGCTGTACAATTCCTTTGCCAAAAGTGGTTGTGCCCACCAGCGTACCGATGCCATAGTCCTTAATTGCACCTGCCAGAATTTCAGAAGCACTTGCAGAGTTGCCGTTCACCAGGACTACCAGCGGAACCTGAAGCTGTCTTTTTCCGTCACAGGAATATTCATCTCTGTTGCCGTCCCTGTCTTCAGTATATACAATGAGACCTTCCGGAAGCATCTGTTGTGCAATTTGTACTACTGCACTTAAGTTACCGCCGGGGTTACTGCGAAGATCCAGTATCAGTCCCTTCATGTCGTTTCCTTTTGCCATGGCCATCGCTTCAGTAAACTGGTCTACCGTAATGGTGTCAAATTCCGTAATCTGAATATAAGCCATGCCATCGTCTAACATTTCAAACTTTACAGTGGGGGTTTCCACTTTTCTGCGGACTACTTCTTTCTCGATCTCTTTTCCATCCCTTATCAGTGTCAGCTTAACCGTGGTATTCTCCTCCCCTTTGATCAGGGATACCACCTCCTGCAGACTCATACCCGTGACATCCGTACCGTCGACCTTATAAATAATGTCATCCGCGCGCAGATCCGCTTCCTCCGCGGGTGTACCTTCAATAACACTACTGATCTTCGCAAGATTTGTCGCACTGTCCAGACTCACATAAGCACCCACACCATAATAAATTCCCAGGGAGCTTTCATACAGATCCTGCAGTTCCTCTTTGGAATAATATTCTGAATAAGGATCTCCCAGAGATTCTACCATTCCCTTATAGGCACCGTTTTCCATAGCGGTCTTATCCACATCTTCTTTGTAATAGTACGTATCGATTACAGATTCAATAATCTTCATTTTGGCGATCATTTCATCCGTAATAGCTTCATTTGTGCTGTCCGATGCGGTATCTTCTTTTTCCCCGGTACTTTCGCTTTCCTCATTCCTGCTGTGCAGACCCACCGTCTGACCGGCATTCTGTTTCATCTGGATGATATTCACCACATACACGCTGCTGACAATCAGCAGGGATAATACCAATCCGGTGAACAGTCCACCCCAGAAAAACTTTCCGCTCCGATCATTAGGGGCGTTGTTTCCGCCCGGCACAGGCTGATAGCCTGATGAGTATATTTCATTGTCCTCCATAATGCTGCCGCCTTTCTGTTAATCCCATTATTCTTTCAGATAATTCCATGGACTCACATAATCTCCATTCAGACGTACGCCGAAATGGAGGTGCGGACCGGTAGACCGTCCCGTGGAACCTACTGCCGCAATCGTTTCCCCCCGAATCACAACGTCACCTGTTTTCACATATAGTTTGGAAGCATGCATGTAAATCGTATACAGACTGCCGCCGTGATCAATCATAATATAATTACCCATAGAACTGCTGTAAGAAGCCGCCACTACTTTTCCGTCATAAGCAGCATAAATAGCGGTGCCGGTAGGCGCAGCCAGATCCACGCCGTTATGGAATTTCTCCACTCCCAGTATGGGATGCATACGCCATCCGTAATCACTGGATATTCTTGTATAAGTTGCTACCGGGAACTTGAACTGACCGCCGTCATAGGTAAGCACAACACCATTCTGTTCGAGAATTTTTCTTTTCTCCTCGGCAATGGCAGCCTCCAGGGCCTCCACGATCTCGTTCTGTTCCTGAATATCCGCTTCATATTCTTTGATGGCCTGCTCTCTGTTGGTAATATCGTATTCGTAAGCCTGGATCGTCTGTTCCTTTTCCTTAATCAGTTCCTCCAGAGCAGCTTCCTCCTGAAGCACGCCTTCCCTGGTTTCATCTAAAATACTTTTCTCAGTTTGAAGCTGTTCTTCACACAACTCGATATACTGTCTGTTTAAGATGAACTGATCCAGCTGTTTTCTATCATATGCCGAAATCTGTTCCATATATTCAACAGCATTCATAATACTGCTTAAGCTGTCTCCACTGAAAATAATGTCAAGATAGGAGCTTTCACCCTGTTCATACATAAAACGGATCCGGTCCACCATGGCATCGTACTGTTCTTCTTCCGTCTTTTTTGCTTCCGCAAGTTCCTCCTGCGTCTGACGGATCTCTTCTTCTTTTTCCGTAATCTGGGCATTCAGTTTGACAATATTATCCTGAATTTCCGCAAGCTGGGCATCCAGCTCCTGCACATAATTTTTAAGATTGCTCTTTTCCTGCTCTAACTTCTTCTTAACAGCCTTTACATCCGTAAGGGAATTCTGCAGTTTTTTCTTCTGTTCTTCCGCCTTCTTAATCTGTTCTTCTTTCTGTTTGATGCTGTCTGACGTAAGGCCGGAATAACTGGTGGCTGCCTTAGAGGAAAACGGAGATTGTATCAGCGTCAGTAAAAGCAGTCCCACCATACACAGCATTGCAAATCTTTTTTTCATCATAAACTGATTTTCCTATTCTATAAATTAAACACGTAAATGTTTTCTGACTGTTGTAAAGCTGCCCAGGAAACCGATTCCGATACCGATACCCAAAGACACCGGTATCAGCACATGAAACACTTCCTGTACTGTCAAAAAGCTCAGTATATTGGACAGGGCAGGGAACTTTCCTGCTGCCGACCGTACCACATCATTGTATATGAAATAAATAATAACGAGAGGTATGGCGGAACCGATGGCTCCGATCAGCATACCCTCAATTACGAAGGGCGCCCGGGTAAAGAAATCCGTCGCACCGATATATTTCATAATGCTGATCTCCTCCTGCCGGACAGAGATACCGATGGTAACCGTATTGCTGATTAGGAAAATGGAAACCGCAAGCAGGATTATGATAATACCGACAGAAGCATATGCCACAATCAGGTTAACACCTGTCAGGGCATTGGCTGTCAGGCTGGAATACTTCACAAGTCTTACATCGGGCAACGACTGCAGCCAGGTAACCAGAGCGTCCTGCATGGATACATCATTTAAGAACACCTCGTAGTTTTCATATCCTTCCAGCGGATTGGTCGGAAAGCCTTCTGTATGCTTACCTTCAAAATATTTTTCCTGGAACCACTCCCAGGCCTCCTCTGCCGTGGTAAATTTCACGTCCGACACTTCCACACGCGCCTTGATCTGTTCTCCTATGGCATCGATTCTTTCCTGGGAAGTTCCTTCATTAAAAAATACCGTAACGGAAACGCCTTCCTGTGCGGTCTTTAATATATGCTGAAAATTCATGACAACCGAATACAGAATGCCAAATAAAAACAGACATGCCGCTATGGTGGCAATGGACGCCATGGAAAACAGCTTATTACGGAATATATTTTTCACTCCCTGTCTGAGAGTATAGAACAATGTACTAATCTTCATCGATATACTCTCCTTCCTCTTCGTCACTTACAATGACGCCTTTTTTCATGGTAATGACACGCTTCTGCATGGCATTGACAATCTCCCTGTTATGGGTTACCACCAGAACAGTGGTTCCGGCTTCATTGATCTGTTCCAGAAGCTTCATGATTTCCCACGAATTCTTGGGATCCAGGTTACCGGTAGGCTCATCCGCAAGCAGGATGGAGGGTTTATTGACCAATGCGCGCGCAAGTGCCACTCTCTGCTGTTCACCACCGGAGAGCTGCTTGGGTTTTGCTTTGTATTTACCTGCCAGCCCCACTGTGGACAATACCTGGGGCACATTCTTACGAATCTCTTTTGCGGGCACTTCCACAATACGCTGCGCAAATGCCACATTATCATACACATTTCTGTCTTTTAACAAACGGAAATCCTGAAATACAATTCCCAGGTTTCTGCGGAACTTGGGTATTTTCCAGTGGGAAAGGCTTGCCACGTCATGTCCCATGACCCACACTTTTCCCCTGGTGGGTGTCAGTTCACGCAGTAGCAGTTTAATCAGGGTGGACTTGCCGGAACCGCTGTCCCCCACGATAAACACAAATTCTCCTCTGTTAATGTGCAGCGTCACCCCGTTTAAGGCAGGTGCGCCTGCAGAATACATCTTGCTGACTTTATCCAGATAGATCAGACCGTTTTCTTCGATCATCCGCTCCCGTTGTTTTCTCTTTTCTTCTTTTCTTGACATCCTGTACCTCTTTAATATTCAAATGATTCCATGTACTTCATATACTTTACTACCATAAGGGCAATCTTAAAGGTGATGGCATCCTCAAATACCCTTAAGTCCAGACCGGTGCTCTTCTGGAGTTTGTCCAGTCTGTAAACCAGTGTGTTAC
>JBJFCA010000174.1:0-11860 GCA_051888725.1 Lachnospiraceae bacterium | reverse complement strand
ATGATACCTGCTTTTGATGAAGTGCTTACATATAAAAACTTTAAGGATATCGCGAAGACAGATCCCGCATATGCTTCACTTTTACATGCAGAACAGACCTATTGTAGTCGTCACATAAATGATATTATGGATAAAGCGGTTGCTGTCTATAAAATCGGTTGTAATAAAAATCATAGATTAAATTATACTTGTTGCGATTTCAAGAAATTAGAAGAACATTATATGGAATATAAAATTAATAAAGACACCAATTAAAGGTATCTTTTCCTATAAAATAAATAGAAACGCTCATCTCTCAATAAATCTTTTAATGTCACTATTTATTCCCATTTAAATCTCTTTGTAATGCTTCATTCCATCCACCGGGCTTCCACTTAAATCCGCACTGTTGGCAAACGTTTCGGGGCGAGCCAGAGCCAATAAATCCTGTAACAACAGAAAATCCTCTGTTTGTAGCTTCAATATTTGTTGAACCGCATTTAGGACAGGTAAGTTTTTTAGAATTACTACTCTCTTCTTTTGTTTGTTTTAGCTGCTCCTGCGAGAGTGTAATTTATTTTGTGTAAACCTCTTAGATTCATGAAAAAATATCAGAATTGTGGTAGCAGGGGAATCGAACCCCTGACACTTTTATTTTTGCATAACATACCCAGGCTGTCAACCGGCAGCCTGGGTTTTCATATATCTCTGGATTTTATTCCATGTCAGCAGGTGTAATCCGATCTCCAAAGTAGATGCACAGCTGGTCCAGGGTCTGTCCCCAGTTCCAGCCAGCTCCGGTCCATTTTTCGGTGATGTCACACATCGCCAGATACAGGATTTTGAACAGGGCATCGTCTGTTGGAAAAATGGTCCTGGATTTTGTCACCTTACGCAACTGCCGGTTGAAGTTTTCTATGGAATTCGTGGTATAGATAATCTTTCGTATTTCCTGTGGGTACTTGAAGTAAGTGGATAACTGAGTCCAGTTATTTCTCCATGAGGCTACTGATGATGGGTATTTTTTACCCCATTTGTCTTCGAAATGGTCTAAGTTTTCCAGTGCCAGTTCTTCTGTTGCTGCCTGATATACCTCTTTCAAATCCTTTACAAAAGGCTTCAGATCCTTATAATTCACGAATTTAGTGGAATATCGCACCTGATGGACGATACACCTCTGGATTTCCGCTTTGGGAAATACTGCCTCAATGGCATCCCCGAAACCGGTCAGTCCATCTACCGACACAATCATGATGTCCTCTACGCCGCGGTTCTTGATCTCGTTGAGAACTCCCAGCCAGTATTTTGCACTTTCATTTCCACCAATCCACATACCCAGAACTTCCTTACGGCCGTTTAGACGGATGCCGATGGCAACATATACTGCTTTCTTGATTGTCTGGTTGTCCTGTCTTACATGAAAATGAACTGCATCCATAAAGACAATAGCATATTTCTTTTCGAGCGGGCGGTTCTGCCATTCTTTTGCGACAGGAAGTATCCTGTCCGTCATGTGGGATATCATTTCAGCAGAGGCATCCACACCATAAACGGATTTCAAATGAGCAGAAATATCACGGGTAGTCATGCCCTTTGCATACATAGAGAGCACCTGGTCCTCAATGTTGGAAATGTCAGTCTGATTCTTTTTTACAATCTGTGGTTCAAATTCACCCTTACGGTCTCTGGGAATATCGAGATCAATTTCTCCAAGGGAAGAAGTGACTGTTTTTTTACTGTACCCATTTCTGCTGTCATCAGTTTCTTTGTTCTGATAGTCGTACTTGGAATAACCAAGTTTCTGATCCATTTCTGCCTCCAGCATACCCTGCAGGGTATCGCCCAGTAGGTCCTTGAGCATTTCCTGCACATCATTGGCATCGGTTGGTTGATAATGCTCCAGTAAACTGTTGATGAACGCCTTGCGTTCTGGTGAAAGTTCTCTTTGTCTTGCCATAAAAATATCCTCCTGGATTGTATTTATTTTAACATCAATCCAAGAGGATATATACTACATATCTAGTTTACACAAAATTCTTTACAGTCTCGCTCCTGCTGTTGTAATTGAGTTTTGAACTGAGACATTTTAAGTTGAAACTCAATTGGATCTTTTTCTTTGAGGTCTATCATAGCTTCGAGGAAAGAGTTATCGGATGATATTTTATATAATATATTAAATTCATCTTTTTCTATATTTAGTTCTGTTAATTCACCATCACAATACAGACATTTTTCACATGATTTAAATATACCAGCACCATAATATTCAAAACATTTAGGGCAATATTGTACCATTGTTTTACCTCTTATATAAAATATAAAAAATAGTCCACATATCTTTTTATATAATACCATATTTGTCATTTGCTCGCAAGTATTGATAAAAATGGTAATTTTGTTTCTATTTTTAAAAAGCAAATTGTTGAAATAGATGACAAAACAACGGCTCTTTTCCAAAAGATCGAAAAATTTTCTAATAAGGAAACACCAGATTTAGAAGGTTGGAGCAAATTTGCCGATAAATTAGATGGTGCTGATGATAGCTTAAAAGACTTCTTAAAAACAAAAGATGAAGCGTATCAAACTAAAGACATCACCACTTACAACAAATATCTCCAAGACCAAAACAAACTTATTGACATACAGACAGTAAAGACTAAAGCACTTAATGTAGTTAAAAACATAGGTATTAATTTAGGTATTGCAGCCGTAAGTGCATTGATTACTAATGGTATAGGCTTATTAATAAATCAAATAGACGATCTTATTCACAAAACCGAAAACGCAATAAAAGCTGGAGAAGAAGCACAGGAAAAGATTAAATCCATAAAAGATGAAATGGATTCCATGTCAAATACTGTGCAAGAATCTGCAAAGAGATTTGCTGAATTATCAGAAGGTGTTGATAGAATCTCTGGTAAGAATTTATCTCTTAGTACAGAAGATTATGAAGAGTTTTTGAAAATTAGTAATAATCTTGCTACTCTATTTCCTACGTTGTCAAGAAATTATACTGAAAATGGAGATGCTATTATTCAGTTAAGTGGTGGTGTTGATACTATTGTAGGTTCACTCGAAAATTTACTAAAAGTAGAACAAGACTTAAAGAAACAAGAAATTTTCGAGAATATGGATAAGGTTTATGAAGGTGCAGTTGCTTCATATAAAAAATCCAAATCGCAATACAACGAAAACCTCATTAAAAGAGATAATATTCAGAAAATCATAGATAATATTGATATTAATGATTTAATTAATGAAACCGGAACTTATGAATGGTATGAGACTGACGAACTTTCAAAATCTCTTGCCTATGTTTACAAACAAGCATTAACAGAAATTGGAGCATCTTATTCTGCACTTGGCGAAACTGATAAAAATGGTGATATATATTCTTACATTTCAAGGGACTATCTACAAATGATTTAACGGATGATTTGAAATCCGATTACGACAATGCAGTATTAAAGATTCATGAACATAGTAATAAAGCTATTTTAGATAATACAACTGCAAGTTATACTACTGAAGAACAATCTAAGTTAAATGGGATTGAAGATGGTGCAGAGGTCAATACGGTAACTGGTATAAAGGGTGATGCAGAAACAGAATACAGAACGGGGAATATTAATATAACCAGAGAAAACATAGGTCTTGAAAATGTGGCTAATGAACGTCAGTGGTCTGATAATAATCACCCTACTACGGTTGTTAATCGTGATGGGTCAATAGTTGATGAATTATGTGGTGTTTGTACGTTTGGTAGTCTCAACATAGATAGGAAAGCCATTATGTTTACTTAATGCAAGAGCTTCGCCTATTCTACAGAATATCCACATAATGAAAATAATTGCCAGACCATGTTTATATCCTTCTACACCTTCTCTAAATGGCTTTGTAGCTTCACGGCATATTTTTTCTATCTCATTGTCATCCCATACAACTAATTCTTCATCTACATTTTCCACATCCTGTTTTGGCTTAGTAACTGTAAGCATTGGATTTAAATATGGTTCTTTAATATATCTATATCGAAAATATTGATTTAACAACTCATAAACTTTCTTTTTGCTTGAATATGATAATTTATCTCCATCTTTCTTATCACTATGATTTGTTAAATCTTTCATAAATTTTTGTATATCTTCAGCAGTAATTGATTTTTCTTGCATAGTACCAAGATCACTTCCAACTATATGTGTCAAATATGTGCTTTCTATTCTATCATATGTTCTTGGTATGACTTCTTCTTTTTTATATAAGGTCATCCATTCATTCATATTCTCTTGTAGTGTTCCTGTTGATTCTTTTTTGATACCTGCTTTTATTTTTCTAACAGCCTCATCTTCTTTTGCTTTCATTAATTTGTTTACTTCTGCAATCGAAGTGCCGGTTACAGATATAGAATTACCATCTATTGTTTTTCTATATCTTATGTCTCCGTTCTTTTCATAAGAATATGACCCCATTCCTCTTGGCAGTTTTGGAAGTTCTTTTTGATTTTTCATATGAAATCCTCCTTAAAATAATATGTAATATACCTGCCAATCTATTTTCGGCAACTTCTCGGCAACTTCTTCGGCAAGAATGAAACGTAAACGAGCCTAAAAGAACGTAAAAGAGCAGGAACATGCGTTCTGTATTTATTATATTATCATACTAAATACAAAAAGTAAAGGTGCTAAAAATGCTGTAAAATCAACACTTTTAACACCTTTACCATTGTAGCAGGGGAAGAGGGGATCGAACCCCCGTTTACGGTTTTGGAGACCGCCGCACTACCGCTGTACTATTCCCCTAAATCGGCTTTCCTGTCCAATCAGCTCTCAGACTGTCTAATCAAGTTTCCTGCCAATCAGCTTTCAGACTGCCTAACGAAGTGTATTATAGCATAGGTCCTTACAGGAAAGCAAGTGAATTTTTCAAAAGGACAAAATTTTTCAAAAAAATGCAAATATTTTGTAATTTACAATCAATATACTTCCATCTATTTACTAAATTAATTCAATTGCTTCCTGCACATTGGATACGCCGATTACTTTTATTTTCTGCTGATTCTTTAACAGCTTATCTGTTTCTTTCATCATATCTGCATTTGCCCGGGGCATCACACAGGTGGTGAATCCCAGCTTCACTGCCTCCTGCAGGCGCTGTTCGGAAAGACTGACCGCACGGACTTCTCCGCTTAAGCCCACTTCACCAAATACCACTGTTCCCGGATCAACGGGACGGTTCTTAAAGCTGGAAACAATGGCCATGACCATGCCAAGATCCACAGCGGGCTCCTGAATACGGATACCACCTGCCAGATTCACATAAGCATCACAACCACTCATCTGCAACCCAAGGCGTTTTTCCAGCACCGCCATCAGGAGATTTACTCTGTTAAAATCCGCACCGGTAGCCTGCCTTCTCGGAATACCAAAATTGGAGTGACAGACAAGTGCCTGTATCTCCACCATCATGGGTCTGGTGCCTTCTACCGTACAGGCAACTACACAGCCACAGGCATCCTCAGGCCTGCCGCTTAACATGTATTCGGAGGGATTCTTAACCTCGATCAGACCCTCCTCACGCATTTCAAATACGCCGATCTCATTGGTGGAGCCGAAACGGTTTTTCACACTTCTTAAGATACGGTAGGATGCGTATCTGTCACCCTCAAAATAAAGTACCGTATCTACCATATGTTCCAATACGCGGGGTCCCGCCACCGTACCTTCCTTGGTCACATGTCCCACAATAAAGATGGAAACACCAAGTCCTTTCGCAAGTTGCAAAAATAAACCTGTAGATTCTCTTACCTGGGAGACGCTGCCCGGAGCAGCGGAAACCTCTTCACTGTACATGGTCTGAATGGAATCAATAATCACGATCTGCGGTTTTAAATTCCGGATGGTTTCCTCTATGAGAGAAAGATTTGTCTCACATAAAAGAGACAGATGATCATTGAAACTGCCGATCCTCTCTGCCCGCATTTTAATCTGTTTTAAGGATTCCTCACCGGAAATATAAAGCACATTATGTCCTGCATCAGAGAAATTACGGCATACCTGCAAAAGCAGGGTGGACTTTCCGATACCGGGATCTCCTCCTACCAGTGTCAGTGAACCGGCTACCACGCCGCCTCCCAAAACCCTGTCAAGTTCCTGCATGCCTGTACTGATTCTGTCTTCTTTTTCCATGGTAATCTCAGACAGCACAGCCGGCTTCTGCCTGGCTGTGCTGCCCTGGGTACCATTTTTCTTTAGTGCTGCCGTGCTGACCTGCTCCTCCACAAAGGTGTTCCATTCCCGGCATCCGGGACACTGGCCCATCCATTTTGCAGATTCATAGCCACAGTTCTGGCAGAAAAAAACTGTACTTTTTTTATTTTTTGTCATTACGCCTGCATTACCTTTACTGCTACTTCACCGGCACCTGCCAGTTCCACACTCAAACTCAGCTTACCGCCAAGTCCGGTGCTCATCTTACCGATGCTTTCACCACCAACATAGACTTCATATTCGGTATCATCTTTCATGCCCAGAGTCAGCTGTGCGTCTTCCGCACCTTCCACCGCAAACTCTACACCTTTTTCCGTTTCAACAAAATGGTTCACGCTTGTTCCCGGAACAGATTCGTAAAGAAACATCTCATTCTTTTCTAATTTGGTCATCTCCTGTAATGTCTTTACCTTGTACGTATTTCCGGAAATAGTTTCTTCTTTTTTTGCCTTTTTCTCCAGTGTGTGATTTCCGAAGCTGATTGCTCCGTCGTTCTCTGCGCGAAGTAATTCTTCCACGATTGCCATTTGTGTTTCCTCCTACCTTGGATTTTACCTAAAGTTTACATATATAGTATAATATATTCTGCTTTGAGTTTCTACTGATTTTTCACATGAAATACCACTTTTTCCTCTTTGATTCCGGCAGTGACCGTACATCCCGGTCTGACATTGCCTTTGAGAATTTCCTCTGCCAGTGCATCTTCTACCAGTGACTGGATGGCACGCTTTAACGGACGGGCTCCCATTTTCTTATCTGCGTGTTTTTCCACCAGATATTCCTTCAGTGCCGGTGAAAACTTAAGATGAATCTGGAGCTGGTCCTCACATCTTTTTGAAAGATTTTTGGAAAGCAGCGTAACAATGGATTTCATATTTTCATTGTTGAGCTGATGGAACACAATAATCTCATCAATACGGTTGATGAACTCAGGCTTAAATACCTTCTTTACCTCTTCCATTACACCGCTCTTCATCTTGTCATAATCTTTTTTCTCACTTTTATCCACGGTAAATCCCAGATTCTTGGGATCCACGATACGCTGTGCACCTGCGTTGGAGGTCATGATCAGTATGGTATTCTTAAAGCTTACTTTTCTGCCTTTTGCATCCGTAATATGACCGTCATCCAGCACCTGTAAAAGCACATTAAAAACATCGGGATGTGCTTTTTCAATTTCATCAAACAACACTACGGAATACGGATTTCTTCTGACCTTTTCCGAGAGCTGTCCACCTTCTTCAAAGCCCACATAGCCCGGCGGGGAACCGATCATTTTGGAAACAGAATGGCTTTCCATATACTCCGACATATCCACACGGATCAGCGCATTTTCCGAACCAAACATTGCCTCTGCCAGTGCCTTGCAAAGTTCGGTTTTGCCTACACCGGTAGGTCCGAGGAAAAGGAAGGAGCCAATCGGCCTGTTCGGATCCTTTAATCCCGTTCTTCCCCTGCGGATTGCTTTGGCAACTGCAGTGACCGCTTCTTCCTGTCCGATTACACGCTTGTGCAGTTCTTCTTCCAGTTTTAAAAGGCGTTCACTTTCCTTTTCCGCAATCTTTTCCAAAGGTATCTTCGTCCAGAGAGAAACTACCCTTGCAATCTCTTCCTCTCCCACTACATAATCCTTATCGTTTTCTGCCTCTTCATTGGCAATGCGCATACGCTCATACTTTTTAAGCAGCTTATCCTGGGTGCGTTTCAGTTCACCTGCTGTTACCAGGGCTTCTTTCTTCAAAGCTTCCTCGATTGCCTTATCCATGTCTTCAATATTGAGCAGCATATCCTGTTGTTTCTGCGGAACTGCTGTCGACTGCAGTCTGACCGCTGCAGCTGCTTCGTCAATCAGGTCTATGGCTTTGTCCGGAAGATTTCTGTCATTGATGTAACGGTCCGAAAGCTTGACTGCCGCTTCCACTGCTTCCGGCAGAATCGTCACGTGATGATGCTCCTCGTATTTGGAACGGATACCGTTGAGAATGCGGATGGCTGCCTCCACGTCGGGGGCTTCCACATTGACGGGCTGAAAACGTCTCTCCAGGGCAGCATCTTTCTCCACATATTTACGGTACTCGGCAATGGTAGTTGCGCCGATTAACTGTATCTCACCTCTTGCCAGGGAAGGCTTCAGGATATTGGACGCATCAATGGCTCCTTCCGCGCCTCCGGCTCCGATGATCGTATGCATTTCGTCCAGAAACAGGATAATATTGCCGTCATCTGTCACTTCCTTTATGACCTTTTTAATTCTCTCTTCAAATTCTCCACGATATTTACTGCCTGCTACCATAGCGGAAAGATCCAGTGTCAGTACTCTCTTGTTTCTCACGGTAAACGGTACTTCACCGGCTACAATCCTGAGGGCAAGCCCCTCTACAACGGCTGTTTTTCCTACACCGGGTTCCCCGATGAGACAGGGATTGTTCTTTGTCCTTCTGCTTAAAATCTGGATAACTCTTTGAATTTCCTCCTCCCTGCCGATCACAGGATCCAGACTGCCTTCCGCAGCCAGGGCTGTCAGATCCCTGCTGTACTGGGCAAGCATGGTACCGCCTTTTTTACCGGCACGGTTTCTTGCCAGATCCTCTTTATAAAGACCGCCGTCTTCTCCTATGGCAATCAGAATATCAATATAAATTTTCTGCGTAGAAACACCCAGTGTATTTAAGAGCCTGACCGCTACATTTTCACCTTCTTTAATCAGTGCCATCAGAATGTGCTCAGTGCCGGTAAGCTTTTCACTGAAACGTTCTGCCTGTCTGTGTGCCTCCTGCAGTACCTTTTGCGCTCTGGGGGAATAGCTCTCCCTGTCCTTTAAGGCGACCGAGCCGTCAAAGGTAATCAGGTCCCTGATCATATCCATGACCTGATTTTCATCCACACCGTTTTCAGCAAGCACCCTTGCCGCAACTCCTGTCTTTTCCTGCATCAGCCCCACCAGAATATGCTCCGTTCCCACATATCCCTGATGCAGCTTCTTCGCAACCTTTTCCGCTAAAAGGAGTGCCGCTTTTGCTTTATCCGTAAATTGTGACTGCATTAAAAATGTCCTCCATAATCTTCATATATTTCATCAATCAGAGCATGCACTTCATCCCTGGAAATATTCTTACAGATACTTTTTGCCAGCAGTACCTGCAGCTCTTCCCGAAGCTGTGAAATGGTCTTCATTCGATCTTCATCCACTGCGATAACAGCACCTTTTCGTCTGTCTACCTTCACATAGCCTTCCTGTTTTAAAACAGTATATGCTTTGTTTACCGTGTGCATATTAATTCCGATTTCCTCCGCCAGCTGGCGTACGGAGGGAAGCTGTTCCCCCTCCTGAAATTTAGACGTGGCAATCCCCAAGATAATCTGATTGCGAAGCTGCAGATAAATCGCTTCATCACTGTTAAAGTCAATTTCAATCATCATACTTAAGTCTCGCCTCCTTTTCATCTGTTATACCGATAGTATAACACAATTCGATATACCGTCAATCTATTTATCGCAGGCTTTATAAAATTTTTATAGATAAAAAGGAGCCATACAGCTCCTTTTATCTTTGATATGTCATATCTGAACCATTTTAATACTTACCGATTTTCAGTCTCTTTATGAATTCCTCCTCAGGAAGCGGCTTGTCAAAATAATATCCCTGCATCATATCACATCCCGTGGTACTTAAATATTCATACTGTTCTCTTGTTTCCACGCCTTCCGCAACAATCTGGATACCCAGCTCCTTTGCCATTCTGACAATATTTTTAAGCATCACGATATCCCGGAATTTACGTTCAAATTCCTCGTCCATCTGTACAAAGGAACGGTCAATCTTTAAAAGGTCAATTTCTGCAAGGCGCAGCATATTAAGAGAAGAATAACCTGTTCCGAAATCATCTATGGAAGTGGCAATGTCATGTTTTTTCAGCTCATTTACCAGCTTGGAGATTTCTTCATAATCCTTGAAATCTTCACTCTCTGTTAATTCCACCTCAATAAATTTATGAGACAGTGCATATTTGTCAATGACTGCCACAATATCATCTGCCAGATGTGCATTTTCCATATGGCATCTTGAAAAGTTAACGGAAATCTTTAGCAGCGGCAGCCCCTCATCCTGCAGTCTGTTTAAGAATGCACATACCTTGTCCAGCACATAAAAATCAAGCTGGCAGATTCTGCCGTCCTTCTCCAGAATGGGAATAAACTCACCGGGTGAAACAATATTTCCCTTGTAATTCCATCTCACCAAAGCTTCCGCTCCGCCGATCCGGATATCTTTTGTGCGGACCTTAGGCTGATAATAAACCATAAAATCGCCGTTTTTCAGTGCCGCTTCAAAATGTGCGCTGATGTCCTTCTGCCTCATGATCTTGCTGTAGTTCTTTTCATCATAAAAAGCTACCGCACTTCCTTCGTGTTCCCTGGCTACCTGATAAGCCACACTGGAACGCATCATGACTTCACCGGCATCCGTGATACCTTTCAGATGAGAAACACCAATTGTAGCCTTTAACTCAAACTTCCATTCTTTTCCATCCAGAGTCTGCGTCACTTCCACACTCTTTAAAAAGTCCAAAAACTCTTTGGTATGGTCATTTTTAATCAATGCAATGAAATTGTCACCGCCCAGTCTGGCTACGATCTCATCCGGTTCTAAGTGCTCCTGCAGCATAATGGCATACTGTCTCATGACATCATTGCCGCTGTGATAGGAAACCTTTCTGTTGACATATTTAAAGTTTTGAATATTTAAATAGATTGCACTGTATTCCTCGATTTTGCCCTGATTCATCATTTCCTTGGCAAAATCCATAAAGGCCGTCAGATTGGGAATCCCTACCGTCAGGTCCGTTCCCTTGGCATGCATAAGCAGTGTCTGCAAAACCAGACGGGATGTTACATTGTAAAGAACCTGTCCCATGAAATCAAGTATTTCTTTTTCTTTTGCATCCGGCGTATGCCCTTCCCGTAAATAAATACAAATCGTTGTAGTACTGCCGTCCGTATTTACATATTGATAGTTGATGGCTTCTCCTGCCTGCTGTCTGGTATTATAGAGAAGAATCTTCTCTTCACTGTCTTTTTCAGACAATGAAATATCCACACAGGTAAGAATACCCACTATTTTGACAATGGGAACATCAGCCTCTGTATAGGAAATCGCCTGTTTTAATTGTTTTTCAAAATCTCCGATCGTCTGAACCGGTTGAAAAATCTCGTGCAGAAACTTCTCAATGCCTGTGCTCTGAAACAGCATATTCGTTCAAAACCTCTGCTTTCTTACTTTTTGTTTTCATCTTCCCAATTTAAAAATTCAAAAGAAAAATCGTCATCATCTTCAATAAAGTTTTTTGATTTTCCTCTGAAACCAGCTGATCCCTGCATTACCGGTCTTACATTGGAGGACTGACTGCTTTGCTCCGCTGCAGGCCTTGCTGCAGGTCTTACGCCATCCTCTGCAGGTCTTGTGGCAGGTCTTGCTCCTTCTCCCGCAGGTCTCGTGGCAGGTCTTGCCCCCTCTCCCGCAGGCCTTGTGGCAGGTCTTGCTCCTTCTCCCGCAGGCCTTGTAGCAGGTCTTGCTCCTTCTCCCGCAGGCCTTGTAGCAGGTCTTGCTCCTTCTCCCG
>JBJFCA010000173.1:0-2544 GCA_051888725.1 Lachnospiraceae bacterium | reverse complement strand
AAAAAGCCGGTTTTTATAATAAAATCCCAGTCCCATACAACCGGAAAGAATTAACAGGGTTCCTGCCACTCGCAGCATAGCTCACCATCCCTTCCGTATACTGCCCGGATACCGGGATGTCCGTTCCTTTTACCAAGGAGAATATATCTGTCAAATATCCGGTCCTGTAAAATCCCCCGCAGATAGACTTTTTCCTGAAGGGAATGCATGTCCTCACCATGTATGGTGGCCAGTATGCCGCAGCCGCAGGCAAATACCTTACGCACCGTATCCACGTCCTCTTCGCTGCCCAGTTCATCAATGGCAATCATCCCCGGTGCCATAGACCGAATCAGCATCATCATGCCATATGTCTTGGGACAGGCATCCAGAATATCCGTCCTGATTCCCACATCATTCTGGGCAATTCCAAGATAACAGCCTGCTATCTCACTTCTCTCATCCACCACTCCCACACAGATTCCTGCTCCGTACGCACAGCCATTGGAAATCTGCCTGACAAGATCTCTTAGAAGCGTCGTTTTGCCGCAGCCCGGAGGAGAAATCATCAGACAACTGCAGGGTCTGCCCTCACGGTATACATAGGGCAGAATCCGGTCCGCAACCCCTTTTATTTCATGGGATACCCGGATATTGATACTTCCAAAGTGTTTTAAGGTTCTTAACGTACCGTCTGCTTCCATTACCGCTTGTCCGCAGATACCGACTCTGTGTCCCCCCGGCACGCTGATAAATCCCTGTCTGATCTCATCCGAAAATGCATAAAGGGAATCCTTGCAGATAATGTTGAGCATCTCCCTTAATACAGCTTCCCTTATGTAAATGGCTTCTCCTTCACTGTCCGTAAGTCTTCCTTCACCGGTCAGGAAATACTCTCCCTCATGAAGCTTTACGATCATGGGTTTGTCCACTCTGAGCCTGATCTCTTCCAGTCTGTCATACCATCTCAGCAGCTTTTGTATGCTTTCTCTCATATCACAGGGAAATAATACGAGCAAACTGTCTGCCTCTCTCATACGATTCCTCCTTTCCGCTCCTGTCTAACTTTAATATATGTGGTGATTTACAGAATATGACTGCATAAAAAAAGAACAGTGGTCACCCACTGCTCTTTTGTTTTTTATCTTCGGTCTATGGAATTAGTCTTCCCATGCCTGCCATTCAATCCAGTCATTGCCATATACGAAATGATACAGGGAAATGCAGATAATTTCACCGTTCTCGTCCACATTCACGGATAATACCGCAATATCCTGACCCTCGTAAGTATCTGTTTCACAGAACCAGACCTTGGCAAGATCCGTTGCAGACAGACTCTTCCAGGAATCACCTTTTTGATAGAAGCCGATATCCAGCCAGTTATTGTACTCATCTTCGGAATATTCCTTGTAGATTTCCTGCGGCGTTTCCTTGTTGTACGGTAAGATCTGGGTATTATCTTCTCCCACGATCTCCCAGACAGCAGTACTCTTGCTTACATTGTACTCATTCAAAAACTCCTCAAAGCCATCTCCTACCTTCAGTCCTCGTGCCATGGCTATAACATCATCGTATTCGTCATACTCTTCTTCGTCAAACTTAAAAGTATAGGCAGCATCCTCATAGATCATGATTCCGGTATTGGAGGAAAGTGTCAGACTATCTTCTTCTCCCTTTTTCAGATCAAAATCACTATCCTGCCATCCTTTGCTTCCTGAAGTCAGGGAACACGCACTGACACATAATGTCATGAGTAAACAAACCGCTGCGGCAATCTTCTTCTTCATCCTGATAACCAACCTTTCTGTGGGAAACTTCTTTACTGCTGTGCAACATCCTTCATGGAGAAGCTGATTCTGCCCATCTTATCTTTTCCTAAGCATACAACTGTCACCATATCTCCTAAGGTAAGCACATCTTCTACATGCTCGATTCTTTCCCTTGCGATCTTGGAAATATGAACCATGCCTTCCTTCCCCGGTGCAAATTCAATGAATGCACCAAATTCCTTGATGCTGACTACTTTGCCCTTGAAAATCTGGCCTTCTTCAAAGTCTGTGGTAATGATCTTAATCATCTCCACCGCCTTATCCATCATTGCCTTGTCAGTGCCGCATACAGATACTTTACCATCATCCGTAATATCGATCTTCACACCGGTACGGGCAATGATCTCGTTGATGGTCTTGCCCCTCTGGCCTACCACATCACCGATCTTTTCCGGATCAATCTGAATGGAAATGATCTTCGGTGCATACTGACCTACTTCTGCTCTGGGAGCTGCAATGGCTTTCTTCATACAGTTATCCATAATAAAGAGTCTTGCTTCACGGCATCTTGCAATCGCACCTTCTACAATAGGTCTGGTCAGACCGTGAATCTTGATATCCATCTGAATGGCGGTAATGCCTTCCGTTGTACCGGTTACCTTAAAGTCCATGTCTCCAAAGAAGTCTTCCAGACCCTGAATATCGGTAAGCAGTACGAAATCATCATCAGTTTCTCCGGTAACAAGACCACAGGAAATACCTGCAACCATCTTCTTGATCGGTACACCGGCAGCCA
>JBJFCA010000172.1:0-12084 GCA_051888725.1 Lachnospiraceae bacterium | reverse complement strand
AGGGTCCCGGACATACCGTAAGAAGTGAATATCAGGCCGGCAAGGGTGTTCCCTGTCTGATTGCAGTTCATCAGGATGCAACAGGAAAAGCACAGGATCTTGCACTTGCTTATGCACTTGCTATCGGTGGTGCAAGAGCAGGCGTTCTGGAGACTACCTTCAGAACAGAAACTGAAACAGACTTATTTGGTGAACAGGCTGTTCTTTGCGGCGGTGTCTGTGCACTTATGCAAGCCGGTTTTGAAACACTTGTAGAAGCAGGATATGATCCCAGAAATGCATATTTTGAATGTATCCATGAAATGAAGCTGATTGTTGATCTGATTTATCAGAGCGGTTTCGCCGGTATGAGATATTCCATTTCCAATACAGCTGAATACGGCGACTATATTACCGGTCCCAAGCTGATCACCGAAGAAACCAAGAAGACCATGAAGAAGATTTTACAGGACATTCAGGATGGTACCTTTGCAAAGGACTTCCTTCTGGATATGTCTTCCGCAGGCGGTCAGGCACACTTCCGTGCATTAAGAAAGAAAGCTGCGGAGCACCCTTCAGAAGTTGTAGGTGCTGAAATTCGTAAGCTTTACAGCTGGAACAACGAAAGTGATAAGCTGATTAACAACTAATTTCAGAATTTGTATTATCATAGGTTTATGGAAAGGAACTGTCGGTTTGACAGTTCCTTTTTTACTTCTTACCTGTCAAAAAGCACCTCTTACCTGAAAACTATTTACAGAAATCCCCACTTTTCATATACTAAGAGCAGTCAAAGGAAAAATGCATTTCACATGACGGAAAGAGTACGAAAATATGAAAATCAAAATTGAAATTGAGGAAGGGCTGAAGGAAGATGAAGTTCTGATTCGGTGCAGAGAATTGACGGAACAGGTTGCCAATATCCAGAAGGCAGTCAGTGAAATTGTGAATGTATCCCGAAAGCTTACTTTTAACAAAGGGAATACAGAGTACTATCTTTCACTCGACGAAATTCTGTTTTTTGAAACAGACAACGCCACAATCAATGCACACACAAAGAATGACATTTACCAGACCAGGTACAAGCTTTATGAATTGGAGGAAATACTTCCGGGATCTTTTATGCGGATATCAAAATCCGCGATTGTAAATACCGGTCATATTTACTCGATTAACAGAAATCTGACAGCTTCAAGTGTGATTGCATTTGAAGGAACACATAAACAGGTTTATGTGTCCAGAGCGTATTATAAGCCATTAATTAACAAATTACAGGAAAAGAGGTTACAGAAATGAGATTAAGAAAAAACAGTGGAAAAATTTTATGGGGATTGTTCTTTATACTTGCTGCAGTGTATGCAGTTGTCAGTAAGCTGTATGTTATGCCGGAAATCAGTATCTTTACGATTATTCTTACCGTATTTTTTGTTTGGATGTTTATAAACGGTATCTGTCATTTGAATTTCTGGGGGATGTTGTTCCCGATTGCATTCCTTTGCATTTTGTATGATGATCAGCTTGGCATAACGGCACTCACACCCTGGACCGTATTGGGAGCAGCACTACTTGGCAGCATCGGGCTTTCCCTGATTTTTAAGAAAAAGAGTAAAAGTTCCTTTCATTATCATGTGGACAGCGATGATTGGAAGAATAAAAACGCCTGGGAAAAAGAAGAATGTGCCGGTGAAGTGATTCGCCTTGAGAATAACTTTGGAGCGGCGATTAAATATGTCAATTCCGATAACTTCTGTGAAGCCGATCTTGAAAACAACTTTGGTACCCTTACAGTTTATTTTGATAATGCAGTGATTCAGTCAGGAAAAGCAATTGTCCGTGTAGGTAACAGCTTCGGTGAAACAAATCTGTATATTCCGAAAGAGTGGAAGACACAGAACAATATGGAGCATTCTTTCGGATCGGTACAGGTACATGGCAATTCAGAAGGAACAAGCAGCAATATATTACTGCTGCAAGGGGAAACGAGCTTCGGGGAAATTAATATTTACTTTATTTAATGCAAAGTAGTTTTATGAAAAGAAGGAGGCCGACTATGAATGAATTAACAGACATGTCATTTGAAGCAATAAAGATAGAAAAAATCAATCTGGATATCAGTGCCGCTGATATCTGTTTGGTCGAAAACAGTACCCAAGATCAGATTACCGTAATCTTACAAAAGGGTAATGCCGATCTCTTTCAGGTGAAGCTGAAAGGAAACAAACTTCAGGTAACTTATGGAAAGCACGGTGTTATTTGTCAAAATGAGATAGCAGAAATAACGGTTTACATTCCTGCCAATCAGGTATTTACGGATTTTACACTGAGTATCGGTGCGGGATCCGCAAAAATACAGATTCCCGGGCTCAGGGCAGACAATGCACAGTTTACAATAGGCGCCGGGGACTTAAAAGCAGAAAAGATGGTCGTAGAGGATAGACTCGAGGTGAATGCCGGAGCCGGAAATGCCAGATTATACGGCATGCAGACGAAGGACCTTCTGATTGAAAGCGGTGTGGGGAAATGCTTTTATGAGGGAAAAGTTCTTCGCAACATGAAGGCAGAATGCGGCGTAGGACAGGTAGAGGCAGAACTTGACGGAAAGGAAGCTGATTATAACTACAGCGTTTCCTGTGCACTTGGAACGGTAAAAATCAACGAAAACACAACCGGTGCATTTGCCTCTGAGAAGAAACTGCAGCATGCAGGGGCTGTAGGAAATATCGAACTAAATTGCGGCGTTGGAAAAATCTTTGTCACGACAAAAGGTTAAGCCTGTGAGAGAAGTTCCATCATACGCTCCGCAGGAGAACCGGGAATTGCTTTATTTTTAAGGGCTACACCAATCTGCCGTTTCGGAATGGGTTCCGACATGGGGAAGGGTATCAGTAGCCCTTCTTTTAATTCCTGTTCCACAAATTCCTGGATGACACATCCGACCCCCATGCCGATCTTTGAAAATTCGATAAGAAGATCCATGGTTGTCACTTCCAGCTGCTGCTTGGGCGTGATTTCATTTAAAAGCAGATATTTTTCAATATACTGACGTGTGATATTGCGTTTGTCAAGGAGCATCAGGTTGGCATGACGAAGCAGATCTACAGGGGTATCTTCGGCTGTGCTGCGGATCTGATTTAAATAGTCTCCGGTGGAGACAAGAATATCCTGTATTTCACGAAGCGGGTAAAATAAAAGATTGTCCATATGATTGCTTTCGCCGATAATGCCCATATCAAGACAGCCATTCTCCAAAGCGGCAATTGTTTCACCGGAGGACTGACAGGAAATAGAAACCCTGACTTCAGGAAATTTACGGATGTAGGTCTTAAGATAAGGGAGCAGAAGATATCTGCATAATGTGGTACTGATGCCGATGGACAAAGAACCGGCACCTGTCTGCTTACGGCTTTCCAGGGTTTCTTCTCCCATACTGATGGCGTGGAAAGCAGTGTCTAATTGTTTTAAAAGGATTTCCCCTTCCGGCGTTAATTTTACCCCACGGGAATTACGGATAAAAAGAGTGACGCCCAGATTGCTTTCCAGTTTGGAAACAGCCTTGGAAATAGCAGGCTGGGAAATGTAGAGCTTTTTTGCTGCCATGGAAATATTGCCGCAAATGGCGGTTTCATAGAATATATGATAAAGATTCAGATTTTCCCGCATAGTGATACTCCTTCTAATAAGTTATAATAAATATTATATCATACATACAGGTTATGGTAAATATGAAAGATATCTATTTGTAGAAGATGAAAAACTGTGCTAATATGGTATACATGATGAGATTTTTGATAGGAGGATATGCAAATGGGAATGACCATGACACAAAAAATACTGGCTGCACATGCCGGTCTTTCTCAAGTAGAGGCAGGACAGCTGATAGAAGCCGATCTGGACCTTGTTTTGGGAAATGATATTACCAGTCCGGTAGCGATTAAGGAAATGGATAAAATGAAAGTGGAAGGTGTATTCGATAAAGACAAAATAGCACTTGTTCCCGATCATTTTGTTCCCAATAAAGATATCAAGTCTGCCGAACACTGTAAATGTGTGCGTGAATTTGCAAGAAAAAATGAAATTACCAATTATTTTGAAGTAGGTGAAATGGGAATCGAGCATGCACTGCTGCCTGAAAAAGGTCTTACGGTAGCCGGTGATGTGATTATAGGTGCGGATTCCCATACCTGTACATATGGAGCACTTGGTGCTTTTTCCACCGGTGTGGGAAGTACGGACATGGCTGCCGGTATGGCTACCGGCAAGGCATGGTTCAAAGTGCCTGCTGCCATTAAGGTTGTGCTTACCGGAAAACCCGGGAAGTGGATATCCGGTAAAGATGTGATTCTGCATCTGATCGGCATGATCGGTGTGGATGGTGCCTTATATAAATCCTTGGAATTTACCGGTGACGGAATTTCAAACCTTTCTATGGATGACCGCTTTACCATTGCCAATATGGCAATTGAAGCAGGTGCCAAAAACGGTATATTCCCCGTAGATGATAAGGCGGTAGCTTACATGGAGGAACATAGTAAGAGAGCATATCACGTTTATGAAGCAGATGAAGATGCTGTTTATGAACAGGAAATTGTAATTGATTTAAGTACCTTAAAATCTACGGTCGCTTTCCCGCATCTGCCGGAAAACACCCATACCATTGATGAAATCGACAGAATTGAAATTGACCAGGTAGTAATCGGTTCCTGTACAAACGGCAGACTGGATGACTTAAGAACCGCAGCCGAAGTTTTGAAAGGCAGACATGTGAAGAAAGGTATGCGTTGTATTATCATTCCCGCTACCCAGAAGATCTACATGGACGCCATGGAAGAAGGGCTTCTTAAAATCTTTATGGAAGCCGGCGCCGTGATCAGTACACCCACCTGTGGTCCCTGTCTTGGCGGTTATATGGGTATTTTAGCCGAAAATGAGCGGTGCGTCTCTACCACAAACCGCAATTTCGTAGGAAGAATGGGGCATACAAGCTCCGAAATCTATCTGGCAAGTCCGGCCGTGGCCGCTGCAAGTGCAGTGCTGGGATATATCGGCGGACCGGATATGCTGTAAAATTATATCAGGAAGGAAGAAGAAAATGCAGGCAAAAGGTATTGTTTTTAAATATGGAGATAATGTGGATACAGATGTCATCATTCCGGCAAGATACTTAAATTCTTCGGATCCTGCCGAGCTTGCGACGCATTGTATGGAAGATATCGACAAAGAATTTGTGAAAAAGGTGAAAAAAGGGGATATTATTGTGGCAGAGAAGAATTTTGGCTGCGGCTCATCAAGAGAGCATGCCCCTATTGCAATCAAAGCGGCAGGTGTCAGCTGCGTCATAGCGGAAACATTTGCAAGAATCTTTTATCGCAATGCCATCAATATCGGACTTCCCATTATTGAATGTCCGGAAGCTGCAAAGGGCATTGAAGACGGGGATGAAGTGGAAGTGGATTTTGACTCCGGCGTGATCCGGAACCTGACACGGAATACCTCTTATAAGGGCCAGGCATTTCCGCCCTTTATGCAAAAAATCATTGCCGCAGAAGGATTAGTGAATTATATTAATCAGAAATAGAAGATGTGCAACATATGAAAACGCAGAGCAAAAAATATGAAATAGATATGTGCAACGGTCCGCTGTTCGGAAAAATTGTGATATTTACCCTGCCGCTTATGGCTTCCGGAATTCTGCAGCTTCTGTTTAATGCCGCAGACATGATCGTGGTGGGAAGATGGGTCGGTAATGACGCATTGGCTGCGGTTGGCTCCACGGGTGCATTAATCAATCTTCTTGTCAATGTGTTTTTGGGGTTATCCATTGGTACCAATGTTTTAGTGGCGAGGTTTTTCGGCGCAGGCAGGAAGAAGGAACTGGAGGAAATGGTACATACTTCCATTCTGACTGCTGCAATCTGTGGCGTGGCTCTTATTTTCATCGGTTTTTTTGCAGCACCGAAAATCCTGCTCATTATGGGAGCACCGAGGGAAGTTTTAAGTCAGTCTGTTTTATATGTGAGAATCTATTTTCTGGCGATGCCGGCCATGATGATCTATAATTTCGGCGCCGCCATTTTACGTGCAGTGGGCGATACCAAACGTCCACTGTATTTTCTGACTATAGCAGGCGTAATCAATGTCATACTGAATATCCTGTTTGTTATCGGCTTTCATATGGGAGTGGCTGGTGTTGCCATTCCATCAGTCATATCCCAGACGGTTTCAGCGGTTTTGGTCATAATCTGCCTTGTAAAGACCGATGCGGCATATCAGTTAAGCTTAAAGAAATTAAAGATTTACAAAGATAAACTGTTTATCATGATGAAGATCGGCCTTCCTGCCGGACTGCAGGGAGCGATTTTTTCCATTTCCAATGTACTGATCCAGTCAGCAGTCAATTCCTTCGGAAAAGTTGCCATGGCAGGAAATTCTGCAGCGGCGAATCTGGAAGGATTTGTTTATACGTCTATGAATACGCTTCATCAGACAGCAGTCAGCTTTGTGGGGCAAAATTACGGTGCACACAATTTTAAGAGGATTAAAAGAATTGCATGGCAGTGCCTTATGATTGTCACGGCAGTGGGACTTTTGTTTGGTAATCTTATGTACTTATGTGGTCCAAAGCTTTTAACCCTGTATATTAATACCTCAGAAGCTACCGCAGCAGAAGCAATCGGGTACGGTATGCGGCGGCTTATGTTTATTTGCTGCCCGTACTTTTTGTGCGGTGTAATGGATGCTTTGGTTGGCTGCCTTCGCGGCATGGGAAAATCCGTACTGCCTATGATTGTTTCTCTTACAGGCGCCTGTGCATTCCGTGTGGTTTGGATTTATACTGTGTTTTCCCAACACAGAAGTCTGGACACTCTTTATGTGTCTTATCCCATATCCTGGGCGATTACAGCCTCGGTACATGCAGGATGTCTGATTTATGTTTATTGTAAAAAGAGCCGGAAGGCGATGCAGGCAAAATCATGACAGAAAACAAACAACACTTGAAACATATGTTCGATTGTGGTATGCTGAATATATATGACGGAAAGGTGTGTAACGGATATGATCGCGTATGTACAGGGTGTAGTGGCAGACATAACGGAAGACAATGTGGTACTGGATGTAAACGGATTTGGAATCAATGTTAAAATATCGGCAAGAGTGGCAGCGGCATTGCCCGGGATCGGGGAAATAGTGAAGCTGCATACCTATACACTGGTACGTGAGGATGCTTTTTTGCTGTATGGTTTTTTGCAGAAAGGTGATCTGGATATTTTTAAGAAATGCATTATGGTAAACGGCATAGGACCCAAAGGAGCACTTGCCATATTGTCGGTGATGGATGCAGATACCCTCCGGTATGCCATACTTTCCAAGGATGCAAAGGCAATTGCCAAAGCACCGGGGATTGGTCAGAAGACTGCAGAGCGTCTGATTCTGGATTTGAAGGATAAACTGTCCTATGATGATGCCCTGATAGACAGGGAAGTAAGTCTTTCGAATCATAATCATCTGCCTCAGGGCGAAGCCGTACAGGAAACGCTGGAAGCTCTGGTGGCACTTGGCTACGGACAGACGGAAAGCATGCAGGCGCTTTCCAAAATCCCGGATACAGACAAAAAAGACAGCAGTATACTCTTAAAAGAAGCATTAAAATATTTGTTTTAATAGCGGTTGAGGAAAAGTATGGCACGAACAATAGAAACCAATATTACAGAAGAAGACAGTAAAATAGAAGGTTCCCTTCGCCCTCAAAGACTGGATGATTATATCGGTCAGGAAAAGGTGAAACAGAATCTGAAAGTATATATCGAAGCAGCCAAGCAAAGAAAGGATGCATTGGATCATGTGCTTTTCTATGGCCCTCCGGGACTGGGCAAGACCACACTGGCAGGGATTATTGCCAATGAGATGGGTACCCATATGAAGGTTACAAGCGGGCCTGCCATAGAAAAACCCGGAGAAATTGCAGCAATCCTGAATAATCTTCAGGAAGGGGATGTCTTATTTGTGGATGAGATTCACAGACTGAACCGTCAGGTGGAAGAGGTACTGTATCCGGCCATGGAGGATTATGCCATTGATATTATGATCGGAAAAGGTTCTTCTGCACGAAGCGTAAGACTGGATTTGCCGAAGTTTACTTTAATTGGTGCCACCACAAGGGCGGGGATGCTTACGGCACCCTTGCGTGATCGATTTGGAATGATTCACAGACTGGAGTTTTATACTGTGCCGGAGTTGCAAAAGATCATCCGACAGTCTGCCTCGGTTCTGCATGTGGAAATTGATGAAGGCGGTTCCCTTGAACTTGCCAGACGAAGCAGGGGAACGCCGAGACTGGCAAACCGCATGTTAAAAAGAGTGCGGGATTTTGCCCAGGTAAAATATGATGGTGTTATTACGGAAGAAATCGCACGTATTGCCCTTGACCTTATGGACGTGGATAAAATGGGTCTCGATCATATTGACAGAAACATGTTAAAGACTATGATTGAGAAATTTGACGGCGGACCGGTAGGTCTGGATACGCTGGCGGCTGCCATCGGAGAAGATGCCGGAACAATAGAAGATGTATATGAACCTTTTTTGATTCAGAACGGATTGTTAAACCGTACACCGAGAGGACGCGTGGTAACAGAACTGGCATACCGGCATATGGGAATATCTGTTGCCGGAAAATAAAAATCTTGCTTAACAGCCCAAGTTGCGATACAATATCCATGTATCTGATGAAATTCTGATGATATATGAACAGGTTCCAATCGCAGTCAAGGGGGTAAGGAATATGTCTTCTAAAACAGATGCGGAAGTTATCATCGGCGGAAAGATTTATACTTTATGTGGTTATGAGAGCGAAGAATATCTGCAGAAGGTGGCTTCCTACATAAACAATAAAATGGATGAATATACTAAGCTGGATACATTTCGCAAACAAACGGCGGATGTACAGTCGGTTTTGATGCAGTTAAACATTGCGGATGATTATTTCAAAGCCAAAAAACAGATCACGCTGGTAGAAGAAGAACTCCATACCAAGGAAAATGAACTCTATGATCTGAAACATGAATTGATTGCGACACAGATGAAATTAGAGGCAATGGAAAAGAACGTCAGGGAATTACAGTCGGAAAATCACGAAAACGCAAAGAAAATTGTACGTCTGGAAACCGAATTAAAAGAAAAGCATAAATAGAAAGGGCGCTGTCCGGTAGGGCAGCGTTATTTTGTATATGAATCAGAACCGAAATGAATATAAAATTGAACTCCTTGCACCGGCAGGTAATTATGAGTGCTTTCTGGGAGCCATGCAGGCGGGAGCGGATGCGGTATATCTGGGCGGCAGCAAATTTGGTGCCAGAGCCTATGCAGATAACTTTACGGATGAGGAAATCGTAAGGGCAATCACTTATGCGCATGTTTTGGGACGGAAAGTTTATCTGACGGTCAATACGCTGGTAAAAGAAGAGGAACTGCCGGATCTGATACCTTTTATAAGTCCCTTTTATGAAGCCGGTCTGGATGGCGTAATCATTCAGGATCTGGGTGTTTTTTCACTCTTAAAGGAAGCGTTTCCGGCACTTTCCCTGCATGTCAGTACACAGATGACGGTAACGGGAGCCTATGGAGCAGCGTATTTAAAGAGAATGGGAGCGGAACGCATCGTACCCGCAAGAGAACTTTCTTTGGAGGAAATTCGAAGTATCAAGGAAAAGACAGGCATAGAAATAGAAGCTTTCGTACATGGTGCCATGTGTTACTGTTATTCCGGACAGTGCCTGATGAGCAGTCTGATAGGCGGCAGGAGCGGTAACAGGGGGAGGTGTGCCCAGCCATGCAGACTTCCCTTTCAGGTAGAAACGGCAGAGGGAAGGCGGAAGAAGGAAAGTTATCCTTTGAGCATGAAGGATATGTGTACCCTGTCCATTTTACCGGATCTGATCGAAGCGGGCGTGGATTCCTTTAAGATTGAAGGACGCATGAAAAAGCCGGAATATGCAGCGGGTGTAACAGCCATATACCGTAAATATATTGACCTGTATTGCAGACAGGGCAGAGCCGGGTATCAGGTGGATAACAGGGATCTTGCCTTTTTGTCTTCTCTGTATATCCGGTCGGGGATACAGGAAGGGTATTACCATAAACAAAACGGTGCAGACATGATCACCCTTACCTCACCTGCCTATAACGGCAGTGAAGAGGATGTGCTTTTGTCCATACGGAAGCAGTACCTGAAGCTTTCCGCAGACCAAAGAAAGAAGCAGGCTGTTATCATGCGGATTACGCTTCATAAGGGGAAAAGAGCGCAGTTACGGATAGAGATTCCCCAAAAGGACCTGCCCAACACCGTTACCGTCTCAGGCAGCGAGGTCTTACAGGCGGATAAAAAACCGATTACAGCAGAAAATGTAACGGCAAGCCTGCGTAAACTGGGAGATACCTTTTTTTCAGTCCGGGAAGAGGACATACACATACAGATGGATACAGACTGTTTTTATCCGTTGAAAGCCCTGAATGATTTAAGAAGACAGGGAATGGAAGAAGTGACGGCTCTTTATCAAAAAATTGACCGTAAGATTCTCCCTGTTTGTAAAGATATAAAAAAGGAAAGTGTGAAAAAAGAAAAGACTTTTGCACACGTTTCTTTTAGTGTGCTGGTCTCTTGTGAAGAACAGCTTCAGGCACTGTTGAGGTCAGAGTTTTCTTACGATACGGTCTATCTGGAATCCGACTTTTACAAAAAAAACGGTCTTAATCAGAAAGACCTTTTGAAACTGCAGCAAATGGAGAAAAAGGTATTTATTGCCATGCCTTACATTGTCAGAAATAAAGATGAAAAGGCCATGTGCGAACTGTATCCGTTAATAAAGACTGCAGATGGTGTATTGGTCAGAAATCTGGAAAGCCTTGCGTTTCTGCTGGAAAGAAAATATGAAGGACAAATCAGGCTGGATGCCGGTATGTATTGCTTTAATCACAGGGCAGTAAAGCATTTTGAAAATATTGCGGAAAGCTTTTGCCTGCCGTATGAATTAAACCGCCGGGAACAGACAGCCTTAAAAAATGCTTCTCAAGGGAAGTTAAAGACAGAGCATGTAGTTTATGGAAGACTTCCTCTTATGGTGACGGCAAACTGTACCCAAAAGACCATGGAAAAATGTATCAGGTTAACATCCGGTCAAATGGCCGAAAATCTTCTCACAGACCGTTACCGGAAACAATTTCCGGTTATGCTTCATTGCAGATACTGCTATAATGTAATCCTGAATTGCCTGCCGCTTTCCTTGCATGATACGATTCAGATACAAACAGATGATATTTTACGTTTGCAGTTTACGGTGGAAAACGGGAAAGAGACGGAAGCGGTGCTTTCCTTCTTTTCAAAGGTAAAACAGGGCATTCAAACGGAGCCTCCGTATAAAGATTATACAAAGGGGCATGAAAAAAGAGGGATAGAATAATATGGAAATATGGGTATCCGAACTTTCTAAATACATGATTGCAGGTCTGATGTTACTTTATACATTAGAGAGTTTTCTTGCCTTTTCTCATGCGAAGGAAAGAAAGAATACGCTTTTTTATGTAAGGCAGTGGTTTTATCTTTTTGCCATTCAGTTTCTTGCTTTTTTTACCATGTATTTCAAACAGACGGATTCCCAAGATCTGACATATCTGATGCTGTATGGTGTGACGCAGCTTTTACTGATACTGATTTTATCACTTACCCATCTTCTGTATGAAAACTGTAACAGGCTGCTTCTGAATAACATGTGCATGCTGCTTGGAATCGGTATTATCATTCTTTCCCGATTGGCAACGCAGAAAGCTATAAGACAGCTTCTTGTAATTGGATTTTCTTTTCTGGCAGGACTGCTTTTGACAGTCATGGTAAGCCGGTGGGATGCCATAAAAAGATTTGGCTGGTTATTCGCTTCAGTTGGCGTTTTTCTGCTTGCTGTTGTACTGATTATGGGAAATCTGACATCCGGTTCCAAACTGTCGGTTACGATTCTGAACATTACATTCCAGCCCTCAGAACCGGTAAAAATATTGTTTCTATTATTTCTTGCAGCCCTGCTTTGGGAGAATTTTTCTTTTAAGCGGGTATGTGTC